>VGRQ01000015.1 GCA_016875315.1 Deltaproteobacteria bacterium
CACGCTCGCCGCCAGCGCCTCCACCTCGGCGCTGCTCTTGATGAGGCCGAGCCCGTCGCGCAGCCACTGGACGGCGGCCCCGGCGATGAACGCGCTGCCCTCGAGCGCGTAGACCACGTCCTGGCCGAGCTGCCAGCCCACGGTGGTGAGCATCCCGTGTTGCGACGGGACCGCCCGCGCCCCGGTGTTCATCAGCAAGAAGGCGCCGGTGCCGTAGGTACACTTGGCCATGCCCGGCGCGAAGCAGGCCTGCCCGAAGAGCGCCGACTGCTGGTCGCCCGCGAGGCCCGCCACCGGGATGCCGTCGGGCAGGAAGCCAACGCCTCGGGTGTGACCGATGAGGCCGGCGTTGGGCACCACGCGCGGCAAACACGCCCGCGGCACGCCGAGCAGCGCGAGCAGATCGTCGTCCCAGTCGAGGCGGTGGATGTCGAAGAGCAGCGTGCGGCTGGCGTTGCTCGGGTCGGTCACGTGCTCGCCGCACAGCTGGTAGGCCACGAAGCTGTCGATGGTCCCGTAGGCGAGCGTCCCGCCCTGCGCGCCGGTCGCGACACCGGGCACGTTCTGGATCATCCACTCCGCCTTGGTCCCCGAGAAGTACGGGTCGAGCACCAGCCCGGTCTTGGCGCGCACCGTGCTTTCCAGCCCGGCGGCGCGCAGCGCCTCGCAACGGTCCGCGGTGCGACGGTCTTGCCACACCAGGGCGCGGCCCACCGGCGCCCCGGTGGCGCGATCCCAGAACAACGACGTTTCCCGCTGGTTGGTGATGCCGATGGCGGCGATGCGGCCGGGATCGACACCCTCGAGCACCGAGCTGACCGCGAGGCGAATCGACTTCCAGATCTCGCTCGCGTCGTGCTCGACGAGCCCTGGCGAGGGGAAGTAGTTGGGAAACTCCACGTTCTTGCTGGCAAGCACGCGGCTGTCGTGGCCCACCAGCACGGCGGTGGAGCCGGTGGTGCCCTGGTCGATGGCGAGGACGAGGTCGGACATCCGGCGCATCTATCCGCCCTGCATTTGGCAAACCCCCCGCCCTGGTGCTATCCGTGCGGGCCGCGGAGGAACGCCATGATCATGTTCTTGTTGGCCTGCACCGGGGGAGGGGGTACCACCTACTCGGGCGTCGCGATGAGCGACTACTTCCCGCTCGACGGCGAGCGCACCTGGGTGTTCAACAACGAGGACACCACGATCACCTGGCAGCTTCGCATCAGCAAGCAGCTTCAAACCTCGCAGAAAGACGGTCGCGAGGTGGTGACCTTCGACTACGACAACGCCGAGACCGGCGAGCTGCTCGGCACGGTGAGCTGGTCGGTGGTCAAGGGCGACGAGGTGATGGTGCACGACTACTCGCTCGGCGCCGAGGCCTCGGTGGCCTTCGACCCGCCGGTGGCCATCACCGCCCCCAGCGACACGATGCAGGTGGGCGAAGAGGTGGCCAGCGACACCAAGGACGGCAACGGCAAGTCCTGGACCTTCACCAGCACCTACGTGGAAAGTTACCCCGAGTGCCCCACGACGTACTCGGAGGACTTCACCAAGTGCGCGCACTTCGTCGTCACGACGGAAGACGGCGGCGAAGGCACCACGCCCCTGTTCGTGGCCGACATGACGCTGGTGTCGTCGCTCGGCCCGGCCTTTGTCACCCTGCCCGGGTGGAGCACGCCGTGGGAACTGTCGAGCTTCGACTTCTCCGCCGGGGAGTAACGCTCTTGTTGCTGGGGGCCTGTTCCCGCGAGGACTACGACCCCGGCGACTGGCAGGTCGACGTGTCGGCGCCATTGCCCGAGGGGGCCGAGTACCTGCGGGTGTGCGTCGAGGGGGCGCCGGTCACCGAGCTCGGCGCCGGAAACGGTCGCGCGGCGGTGCCGGCGCTGGCCCCCGGCAGCACGCGCGTGCGCGTGGAGGTCGAGGACATCGACGAGGCGCAGATCCTCGTGAGCGCGTGGACGGCGGTGGGCGATGGCGACCCCTACGTGGTGGCCGAGGTGGCGGCGGTCGACGAGATCCGCTGCACCGACGATGGCGAGTTCGTGGAAGAGGGCGAAGACAGCCGACTCCTCGTGCTACGGTTCCAGGAATGATCGCGTTCTTGCTCGCCTGCGAAGAGGAGCCGGAGCCCGTCCCCGACTTCGCGGTGATCGGCGTGTCGCCCGACGACGGCGGCACGGCGGTGGAGGTCGACCCGGTCTTCCTGCGACTCAACGCCGATCCCGACATGGATCGCTGCAACACCGACACCATCGAGCTCAACGCCATCAACGACGATGGCAGCGTGGCCTTCTTCGTGTACTCGGAGGTGAACCTCCAGGCCGAGGAGGGCAACCTTCGGGTGGCGGCGATCGACAGCTTTTTGAACGGGTGGACCTACGCGGTCACCGTGATGGGCGGCGAGAATGGCTGCGCCGATGTAGACGGCCGGCCGATCACCGCCTTCCTCTCGACCTTCGAGGTTCCATGAACTCGCTCGCTCGCCTTGGCCTCGTGCCCCTCACCCTGCTTCTCGTCGCTTGCCCCGCGGAAGACACGGGCAAGGAAGACTCCGACCCGGGGGAGAACCTCGACAAGGAGACGGGCTACGTGGAAGACACCGGCGAAACCGGCGACACCGGCGAGTCGGCGGTGATCCCCGACGACACCGGCGACAGCGCCCCCATCGACACCGGCGACAGCGGCCAGGTGGAGCCCGGGCTCGCGGGGCTCATCGCCTTCCCGCGCGCGATGGTGGTCAACCCCGGCGCCACCTACACCCTCGACGTGCTGGCCGAGGAGATGTCGGGCGATCGTCACCCTTACGACATGGCCAGTTTCGTGTCCCTCGACGACACCATCGCCACCGTCGACGCGATGGGCGTCGTCACCGCCGTGGCGGTAGGCTCCACCGCCATCGTCGTCAGTGGCGACGGCGTCGACACCCGCGTGCAGATCGAGGTGCGCGACGACTACCTCGCCACCGTCACGGTGATCGAGGGCAGCACCGGCCTGCCGATCGAGGGCGCCACGGTGCGCGCCGCCACCGGCGACTTCACCACCGACGCCAGCGGCATCGCCTACGTGACCGTGGCCGACGGCGGCCCGGTGATGCTCACCACCTGGATCGACGAGGACCACCACGCGGTGTCGCTGGCCAACACCGTGGGCCGCGTGTTCACCATCCCCCTCGACGCGCTCAGCGACGACGAGCCGAGCGCCACCATCCACGGCAACGTCGACTTCACCGACGTGCCCGAGGCCGACGCCGGGCAGATGGTGATGGGCCTGGCCTGCGCCAGCGTGCAGGGGGCTCTCGCGCTGCTCGACATCGAAGACCTGCTCGCCGACACCCGCACCATCGAGGTGTTCGGCGTGGAAGCCGACGCGCCCTCCAACCTCTTCGCCAAGGACTACGCCGAGGACTTCTACGCGCCCGCCTTCCCGGGCGACGCGGGCGCCTGGGGCCTCTCCGGGCCCATCGACATCGGCGAGGTGACGGCCGGCCTCAACGGCACCGGCGACGCGCTCGCGCTCCTGGTCGACCACCTCGACGACATGGTGTGGGGCAAGCGCCTCGGCCTCGCGACCGTGGCCGACGCCACCACCGAGACCGACTTCGCCCCGGCCGACGCCTTCAGCGACGTGCTCAACGTGGCCCTGCCCACCCTGCCCATGGGTTTTGACGGCACCGAGGAGATGTTCCTCATGAGCGCCGAGCGCGCCGTGCCCGAGGGCTGGCTGGTGACCGGCCTCGGCATGGGCTCGGGCGTGGCGGAGGTGCAGCGCGTGCCCTCGGGGTCGGTGCCCGGGTCGGTGCAGAACGCGGTCTTCGCCTTCGCGCAGGCCGGCGGCCTCGGCAGCGGCGGCGGCGTGAGCGTGGCGGTAACGGGCGACGACGGTGGCCTCGCCGCCTTCCCCGACCTGCTCGACCTCCCGGTGGTGGACAGCTGGGACGCGGGCAGCCGCGCGCTCACCATCACCACCGACGCCGACGCCGACATCGTGCGCGTGCGGCTCGTCGACGACAACGGCCGCCTGCACGACATCTACGTGGAAGGCTCCTGGTCGGGCACGCTCGACAAGGCCCAGCCCGAGTTCGAGCGCGGCAAGGCCGACGTCCAGGTCGACGTGTACGGCGGCATCGAGGGCAACTTCGAGCACTGGCTGTCTACCAGCACGTTTGAGCCCGACAACCACGAGCCGGAAACGCGCGCCCGCTACACGCTCGTCAAGGAGTAGCCAGCCATGGGCATTTTCCCGGCCGAGTTGTCGGCTACGCTCAACGTGCGCCCACAGATCGTCGCCGCCGCCGAGGCCCACCTCGCCCGCTGGCTGGGCGACGACGAGTTCCTCGCCTACCGGCCGCTGTTGTCCGCGCTGGTGGGCGCGGGACGGTGGGGCTTGCTCGTGGACAGTTTCTACCAGGTGATGCCCTTCGGCACCGGCGGGCGCCGCGGCACCGTGGGCGTGGGCCCGAACCGTTTCAACCCGTGGACGCTGGCGGCGAGCGTGCAGGGGCACGTGGCCTACCTGCGCGAGCGCCGGGGACAAGGGCCGCTCCACGTCGTGATCGCGTACGACGTTCGTTGTTTCCGCGACGCGGGCGGGAACCTGCCCGCCGGGGTCGACAACCCCCTCTACGGCCTGTCCAGTCGCGACTTCGCCGAGATCGCCGCCGGCGTGTACGCGGCCAACGGCGTACACACCACGCTCATCCCCCCGGGATCGGGCGACTTCATGTCCACCCCGGAGCTGAGCTTCGCCATCCGCCAGCTCGGCGCCGACGCGGGACTCAACGTCTCCGCCTCGCACAACCCGCCCGACGACAACGGCGGCAAGTTCTACAACCACCTCGGCGGCCAGGAGGTGCCCCCCGGCGACGAGGACATGGGCCGGCATGTCGACGCGGTGCGGGCGGTGCGCACGATGGCCTACGCCGGGGCGCGGGCCGCCGGCTGGGTTCGTGACTACCCGCGGGCCTGTCACGACGCGTACATCGCGGTGAACGTGGGCACTTCGCTGGTGTCGTCGCGATCGGCGCGCGTGGTGTTCACCGGGCTGCACGGCACCGGCGACACCAGCGCCGCCGAGGCGCTGGTCGCCTGCGGCTTCCGGGTCGACATCGAGCCCACGCAGGCCCCTCACGACGGCGCCTTCCCCGAGGTGCCCTTCCGCACGCCGAACCCGGAGGTGCCCCAGTCGATGGACCGGGCGGTGGCGCTGGCGAAGTCGCTGGGGGCCGACCTCGTGATGGCCTGCGACCCCGACGCCGACCGCATCGGGCTGGTGGCCCGCGCGAACGACGGGAGCTGGCGCTTCTTCACCGGCAACGAGATCGCGGCGCTCCTGGCCGAGCACCGGCTCGTCCACGGGCGCTGGTCGCGACCCATCGTGATGAAGACCGAGGTGACGAGCGAGCTGGTCACGCGCATCGCGCGGCGTCACGGGGCGCAGGTGGTGGGCGACCTGATGGTGGGCTTCAAGTACATCGGCGACGGGCTGCGCCAGCTGGAAGACACGGGCCGCTTCGCCGGCGTGGAGGGAACGCCGGCCGACCTCGTCATCGGGGTGGAGGAGTCGCACGGCGTGCTCGTCACCGCGCAACTGCGCGACAAGGACGCCGCCGGCGCCGCCGTCGGCCTCGCCGAGATGGCCTCGCGGGCGAAGGACGAGGGGCAGACCCTGGTCGACGTGCTCGAGGGACTCTGGGCGCGCGAGGGCTACGTGGTCAACCGCCTCGTCTCGACGGTCATGCGCGGCGCCACCGGCAAGGCTCGCATCGAGCGCATCCAGGCCTCGCTCCGCGCCGATCCGCCGCGCGAGGTGGCCGGCCTCGCGGTGACCGACTTCGCCGACCGCGCCGACCCCTCGGGCCCCCTGGGACCGATCAAGAGCGGCACCGACGCGGCCAGTCGCGATGTGCTCGTCTTCCGCCTCGGCGAGGGCGCGCGCTTGCTCCTGCGCCCGAGCGGCACCGAGCCCAAGAACAAGGTGTACGTCGAGGTGATCGGCGCGCCGGGCGAGCCCAAGGCCGAGGTGGATGCCCGCGCGGATCGCATCGCCTATGGCTTCGCGGCGGTGATGCTGGCCCGGGGCGAGATCGTGCTGCCCGGGTGGGCGCTCCGCGTGAGCGATCTCGTGGCGGTGGAGCAGAAGCAGCACTTCGCCGAGGTGTTCGTCCCGGGCCTGTGGTCGCGGCAGGGCGATCCGGGCCTCCAGGCCTGGATCGACGCCGAGCTCCGGCCCTACGGGAAGGACCCCCGGGGGCTGGTCCTGCCCGCGCTGCGCGCCTGGGCGGCGGAGAATCCGGGGAACGAGCGGCTGGTCGAGGCCGTCGGCGGCTAGCGCCGCAAGAACCGCTTTCTATTCACGTAGATCGCCGCCGCCGCGACGCCGATCACCAGGTCGCCGCGCTCGCCGCCGGTGCAGCCGCAGCCGGAAGTACCGCCGGAACCGCCGCCACCACCGCCGCCGCCGCTGGAAGCCTCCTCGGCCACCACCCGCACCTTGTCGGGCGAGGAGTCGGCGCTGCCGTCGTTGACGGTGAGCGTGGCCTCGTACACCCCGTCCTGGTCGGCGCGGAAGGTGGGACGGGCGCTGGTTGACGAGCTGAGCGCGGCCGCCGAGCCGGCCGGGCGCGTGGACAGGGTCCAGGCGTAGCTCAGGCGGTCGCCGTCGGGGTCGGAGGAGCCCGACGCGTCGAGGGTGACGGTGTCGCCCACGTCGACGGCCTGGTCGGCGCCGGCGTCGGCCACCGGCTCGCCGTTGTTCTCGGCGAGCACGATCTCCACCTCGTCGGCCTCGCTGTCGAGCGCGCCATCGCTCACGATGAGCGACAGGATGTAGGTGCCCGGGGTGTCGGCCTCGAACTGCGGGTCGACGTCGGCCTTGTCGCTCATGGTCACGGCGGCGCCGCCGGGCTTGCTGTCCACGCTCCAGGCGTAGTCGAGGTCGTCGCCGTCGGGATCGTAGCTGCCGCCGCCGTCGAGACGGACCACCACGTCGACGAAGCCCTCCACGTCGTCGCCGGCGTCGGCGAGCGGCTCGTTGTTGCCGTCGCCGGCGCTGTCGAGCGCGTGGCCACTGTCGCGACCGCCCTCGGGATCGGTGCCGGGCGCGTCTTTCTCGCTGCCGGGAACGGTTTGCAGGCCGATGCAGCCCAGGAAGACGATCAACACGGGCTCAACGATAGCGGGGCCCGAGCCGGGCGGCCAGTTCGGCGCGCAAAGCCGCGGCCGTCGCTACCCGGGCGTCGGCGCCCTCCGGCGCGTGGATGCCCCAGTCCACGCCCACCACCGGCAGCCCGGCGTTGCGCGCGGCCGCCACGTCTTGCGGGCCGTCGCCCACCATCAGCCCGCGCGCGGCGCCGAGATGTCGCAGGGCGTGGCGCAGGGGCTCGGCGTCGGGCTTCCGCACCGGCAGCGTGTCGCCCCCGACCACCGCGCCGAAGAAGTGGTCGATCCGGAGCGCGGCGAGGAGCGCGCGCGACACGTCCTCCGGCTTGTTGGTCACGACGGCCTGGGGCACCGGTACCCACTCCAGCACCTCGCGGATGCCGGGAAACAGCGCCGCCGTCACCCGGGGATGGGCGCGGTAGGCGTCGCGGAAGGTGCTGAGGTGCGCGGCGGTGGGCTCGCCGCCCGCGGCGCGGACGCAGCGGTCGACCAGGCGCGGCGCGCCGTCGCCGATGAAGGGGCGGACGCGATCGGCGCCCAGCGGAGGCAGGCCGTGGGCCACGAGCGCGAGGTCGATGGCGTGGGCGATGTCGCCGACGGTGTCGGCCAGCGTGCCGTCGAGGTCCCAGAGGATCGCGTCAATCACTGCTCGGGTCGTCGGGCGCGAGGTAGGGCGCGATGGGGCGCGGCTCGAAGCGGGGCAGGTCGCCCTCGGCCTCGGCCAGGGGCGAGGCGGCCCAGGGATCGGGCACGAGCGCGGCCACGCGGGGGCCCTGCTCCACCGGCGCGAGGATGGCCACGCCGAGCGCGGGCCAGTTCACGTAGTCGCGCAGGTGTTCCATGTACCAGCCGAGGCGGTCGTCACGCACGACTTGCTTGCCCATGCGCGTGGCGTGGCGCATGCGCAGCTCGCCCCCCGGCTCCGATGGCGGCACCACCAGCGACACGTGGGTGGTGATCACCGGCGACCAGGCGCGCTCGGCACGAAGAGTGACCACGACGCTCCCGGCGGGGATGCTCGGCGCCCGCGCGGCCGCCTCGGCGAGGTCGAGGTAGCGAATCGTCCAGGTCCCGAGTGGCAAGTCAGCCGCAGCCAACGATGAGAAGCGCCAGCGGCCGCGCCAGTTCTGCCACACCTCGGGCGTCACCAGCTTGGTGAGGGTGCGCGCGTGGCCCACGCGATCGGTGATGTCGACGAGCAGGCCGGCCTCGATGGCACCGGGGATCCACTGCGCTTCCATGAAGTGGTTGCGCGCCTCGTAGACGGGCGGGCCGTGGTAGCGCAGTTGATCGCGGATCTCCGGCGCGTCGGCGGGATCGCCCGCGAGCACCATCGCGAGCGCCTCCTCCACGAAGGTGAGGCAGTCGAAGCGGTCGTAGCGGGCCGGCGGGTCGAGGTCGGGCGCGCGTCCCTCGCCGGCAGCGTCGTTCTGGTAAGGGAGCCCGAGAAACGACCGGGTCGCGACATCAATGCGCTCACCCACGGGACGGTCCGCGGCGGCACGCACCGCCTCGGCCACCGCCGACGGCACGGTCCACGCGGGCTCGTTCGCGAGGGCAACGCCGAGCGCAGCCACGGCCAAGGCCACCGGCACCTAGAGCCCGAGGCGCTGCTGGTAGCCGGCGATCTTCTCGAGCATGGCGTCGAGGGGCTTGTCATCGAGCTCCTCGCTCGCCAGCGACAGCGCCCGCTCGATGAGATCGGAGAGGCCGCGGTTGAGCAGGCGCCGGTGCTCGCTCGCGGGGCGTCGTCGCAAGTTCTTCAGCACGCTCTCGACGGGCACCAGGCCGTGTGCGTCTACCTCGACACCCTTGAAGAGCGCGGCGAAGGCGCCCGGGGTGCCCTCCACGAGTAGTTGCGCTCGGGACTGGCCGAGCCCCACGCCGTGCTGGGCGTCGAGCGCCGCCACCAGCTCGCCCAGCACCCCGTTGAGGACCTCGAGCTTGGCCCGGGCCTCGTCGTCTTCGAGCTTCGGACCGGCGAAGTTCAGCGAGACCGCGGCGGCCAGCTCGGCCTTGCTCGCGTTCTCGGCGTCTTCCATCTCGATGAGGATCTCCTTCGCCGGCGGCGGTGGCGCCGCGGGGGGCGTGATGGGCCCCCTCGCGGGCGCGTCGAGAAGATCCACGGGCACCAGCTCCACGCGGTCGAGCAGGTGGGTGTCGGCGGTGAAGTCGCCGCCGGCACGGCTGGTGTCGTAGTCGGCGAAGGCCGCCATGTCGTCGACGGCTTCCTCGGTGGGCTCGTCGGAGGCAGCGGGCGGCATCGGCGGCGCGGACGGCGCTGGTTTGACACCCTGTTCCGGCGCGCGGGCGGCGGCGGCCGGGACGGGCGTGGGCGGTAGGGTGGGCGTCTCGGGCGAGACGGGCGCGGGCGGCGCCGAGGAGGGCGCGGGTGGGGCCCAGGAGGGCGCGGGCGGCGCCGAGACGTTGGGCGATCCCTCGGCCTTCTGCCTGCCCACCTTGGCCACCGCCGCCGACACGGCGCTGGCGAGGGCAGCGGCGACGGCGTCGCGGCGAGGAGGCTCGCTCTTCGCCGCGTCCCTCGGCGCGGTGACGGTGCCGCCCTGGTCGGACCGGGTGGGCTGAGGCGCGGCGGCCACCGCCACCAGCGAGCCCCGCTCCAGCATCTCCGCCACGCAGGCGAGGGTGCGGCCCGCTTCCCAGGGGGAGCGCTGCAGCAGGTCGGCCAGCGGCAACCGCGGGTGGCAGATGGAGGCGATCTTCAGGTGGTCGGCCTGCTTCATCGTGCCGGAGCCGGGCGCGAGCACCAGCCCCGGCGGCTGTCGCAGTCGCACCGTCTTGTGTACCAGCTGGTCGAGCTCCTCGACGAGGGTGCGCGAGTCGTGGCCCACCTGGATGTTCTCGACGAAGACCGATTCCATCGGCTCGAAGGTGGCCGTCCCCGCGCTCTGGAGGAAGAGGAACAGGTTTTCTCGGAAACGTTCTTGCAGCAGGTCCTGGAGCAGTTCCTCGGGCAGGAGGTCGAACAGCGCCTCGGTGATGCTGCGGCCCTCGGTGATGTCGCGGCGGAGGCGCTCGATGCGGTCGGGGCTCACCGCGCCGTTGTTGGCGAGCAGGCGCAGCAGGCGATCGCGGTCGTCGCTGGCGTGTACCGCCAGCACCTCGCCGAGCATCACGTAGAGCGCGAGCCTGGCGCTGCCCACGCGCGCGTGGAGACAGCCCGTCGACCCCAGGTCGAGGTGCCGCAGCACGTGCTGCTTTGCCCGGGAAGGGCTATCAACCGGTCGGTCCGCCACCTACGATTCTCTGCGCACAGAAGGCCTTGCGGCATCGTATCGGAGCGGGGCGGCGGCGGTCAAACCACGGGACGTCGCCGCCGCGTCACGAAGCGGCGAGCAGCGGAGCCGCGGGGCGACCCAGCACCTCCTCGAGGCGGTCGCGAGCGCGAGACAGACGGCTCATCACCGTGCCCAGCTTGATCTGCAGGCGGTCGGCGATCTCGGCGTAGGAGAGATCCTCGTAGTAGCGCAGCATCAGGATGGCGCGGTGGTCGACGCTGAGCTTCTTGACGGCCTCGAGCATCTCGTCCTGCTGCTCGCCCGAGAGGACTTTTTCCACCTGGTCGTCAGCGCGGGCGCTCTCCCGGGGCATCGCGGCGAGGATCCCGCCGCGGCGGCGCCGGTCGCGCACGATGTTGAAGCAGAGGTTGCGCGTGACGCGGTAGAGCCAGGCCTGGGTCTTGAAGTCTTCCTCGAACAGCCGCGGCTCGCGCATGGCCTTGATGAACACCTCTTGCACCGCGTCGCGCGCCTCCTGGGCGTCGCGGAGGATGCCCCAGGCGTGGAACTCCAGCCGCTCCCGGTAGCGCGCGAACAGGATCTCGGCGGCGAGGCGCGCGTCGCGCGCCGCCAGCGCCTTGATCTGCGCCTCGCTCCACTGGTTGAACGGCAGCGCGGGCATTTCGGTCGACAACATCCGGGGCTCCTGCGGGCGGGCTTGGGCCGCTGCACACGAACTACGCACGCCCCTCTTTCGAACTTTCGGTGCGTGACCATCCTTGACGGATCGCGATGCGAGTCGCATCCTGATGCGTAGCTGGCACGTGGGAGCAGTCGTGGATGAACGAGGCAGTCGCGGACACGAGGTCGACATCAAGGGGCTGATCGAGCAAATCGTCCGGGCGCTGGTCGATCATCCGGAGCAGGTGAAGGTTACCGAGATCGAGGGCACGCACTCGGTGGTGCTCGAGTTGTCGGTCGCGCCCGACGACGTGGGCAAGGTGATCGGCAAGAAGGGCATTCACGCCGACGCGATCCGGCGTCTCGTCCACGCGATCGGCGGAAAGACCAAGAAGCGCTACGTGCTGGAGATCCTCGAAGACCGATAGAGGGCGCGAGATGCGCTCCCTCGCCCGCGCCCTGCCCCTGCTGTTGCTCGCGGGCTGCCCCTACATCACCGAGGCCGAGTACGAGGCGGTGGCTGATGCCGACGGCGACGGGCTGCGCGACGCCTTCCTCGGGGGCACCGACTGCGACGACGCCGACGCCACGATCGGGGCCGCCTGGTCGTACTACGCCGACGGTGACGGCGACGGTTTCGGCGCCGGTCCCGTGCTCGGCGTGGCCTGCGTGCTGCCCGCCGAGAGCTCGGCGCGCGCCGATGACTGCGACGACGGCGACGCCGCCGTGCACCCCGAGGCCGACGAGCTCTGCGCCACCCCCGGCGTTGACGACGATTGCGACGGCGCGGTGGACGGTGACGACCCCGGGACCACCGATCTCGCGGCGTGGTACCCCGATGCCGACGGCGATGGCCAGGGGGCCGCGGCCGAGGCGGTGTACGCCTGCGAGGCGCCCGATGGCCACGGCGAGGGCGGAAGCGACTGCGACGACGGCGATGCCACCGTGTACGAGGGCGCCGCCGAGCTGCCCTTCGACGAGGTCGACAACGACTGCAACGGCACCGTCGACGAGCGCGAGCTGATCGGGGCCGGCCCCTTCGTGGGCCACGTCGAGGGCGTGCTCTCCCCCGACCTCGGCCATGGTGTCGCCACCCTCGACCTCGACGCCGACGGCGACCTCGAGGTGGTGCTCGGCGCGCCTGGCAGCAGCACGGTGTTTGGCTTCGATGCCGAGACCATCGTGGCGGGGAGCCACGAGGACATGATCGAGGTGACGACGGCGCCCTGGGAACAACAAGACGGTCGCAGCCTCGCCGGCGCGCGCCTCGGCAGCGGCGACTTCGACGGCGACGGGACCACCGACCTGCTCATCAGCGCGATCGGCGGCGACGAGACGGATGGTGGTTACTCGCCGTCGCTGGGCATTGCCCACGGCCCGGTGGGCGATGGCGCCTTCTTCACCGACCTGGTGCTCGAGGGGGAGGGCGCGACGTCCGTCTTCGGCGCCGCCCTCCAGGTTGCCGACTTCGACGGCGACGGCAACGACGACGTGCTCGCGGGCGCCCCGCAGGAGGCCGAGTGGTGCGGCGCAGCCTACCTGGTCTACGGCCCCGTCCCCGACGCGGGCGCGGTACACAACCTCGTCTACGAGGGCGGGACGGAGCCCGGCGGGGTCAAGTTCGTCGACCCCTGCGACACCTCCGACGGGCTCTACTCCCGGGGCCAGCTCGGCACGGCGGTGGCGGTAGTCCCGCGCGCCGACGCGCGGCCGGCGGTCGCCCTGGGCGCGCCGGCCGCCGAGGACTCTCGCGACGACCAGGGGGCGGTGTTCATCATCGACGAGGCGCCGGCGCCCTTCGATCCTGTCGATCTCGAGGTAGGCGCGGGTCGCGGCATCCTCGGGCTGGTGGGCGGCGAGTACCTCGGCACCGCGATCGCGGCGGGCGACGTGGACGGCAGCGGCCACACCGACCTCGTCGTGGGCGCCATGTTCGCCGACGGCGAGGGCGACGACAACGGCGCCGTCTACGTCTTCTACGACGTCCTGGAGAGCGAAGCGGAGTGGATCGGGGCCGAGGATGCCGACGTCACGCTGCTCGGCAACAAGCGCAGTGCCTACGACCAGGCCACGAACCTCGGTGCCTCTGTGGCCCTGCCGGGCGACCACGACGGCGACGGCAACGACGACCTCGTGGTGGGTGCGCCGGGGGAGCTGGGCGCCACCGGGGAGACCTACGCAGGCGCGGCCTACGTGATCCGCGGTCCCCTCCCCGGGGGGCGCTCGGTGATCGCCGAGGTGGGCCAGGCCTACTACGGGGCGCACGCGAGCATGTTCGCCGGCTGGACGGTCAACGCTCTCGGCGACCTCGACGGCGACGGCACGGGGGACATCGGCGTGGGCGCGCCGGGCATGACCGACGGCTCCGGCGGCGTCACCGGCGGGATGGTCTTCTTGCTAGGGGCTGACTTCTGATGCTGCTGCTGTCGCTCGCTGCCGAGGCGGCCTGCCCCGTCCAGCGCACCAACGCGGAGCTCCGCGAGGCGCTCGACGAGGTCGATCGCACCTGGGGCGTCGACCCGGCCGCGTTCGAGGCCGCCATCGCGACCGAGCGGGCGATGTTGCCCTGCATGGGACGCGTCGTCGACACGACACTCGCGGCCCGGCTTCACCGCGCCGAGGGGCTCGCCGCCTTCCTCGCCCGCGACCTCGACACGGCGCGGCGGGCCTTCGCGGCGGCGCGCGCTGCCGACGAGGCGATCACTCTCCCCCCCGAGATGGCGCCCGAGGGTGGGCCGCTGCGCGAGGCGTGGTCGGCCCTGCCTGCGGTGAGCTACGACCAGAAGCTGACTCGGGCCGAGGTGGGCGTCGGCGTCTACACCGACGGGGTGTGGCGGCACGACGGGCGCTACGGCGGCGGCGACCTCGCCCCGCTGGATCGGCCCTTCGTCGCCCAGCGGCTCCGAGACACCGAGATCGTCGCGTGGACCGTCTACGCGCAGTCACCAGCCGACCTCCCGGTCCTCGAGACCGAGCCGCAGGCGAGGGCCGCCTGGGCCTGGTGGGCCAGCGGCGGCACGGCGATCGCCGGCGGTGCGCTGCTCGGTGCCGCCTACGCGGCCGACGCCAACTACCGTCAATCAACCGATATTCCCACCGCCGACCAGCAGCGCGAGGTGGTCAACGGCCTGGCGGCGGCCTCGGCTGGGCTCGGCACCCTGGCCCTGGGATTCGGCGTAGTCGCGGTTGCGGGCAGCTTCTGAGTCATTGACAGGTAAAGGCACACGGAGATAGCCGCCGCGGCCATTCCGGGAGCGCCATGCGCATCCGTCCGTTCACGCTGGTTTTTCTGCTCGGAGCCCTCGGGGGAGCCGCCTTCCTCGGCCTGAGCACCTACGACTTCATCCAGCACCTCGACCGCGAGGTGCATGAGCTTGTTTGCACCTCGCTTCCCGGCATGGGGGCCGAGGCGCCGGGCGAGGAGCCCGGCTGCAAGGTGGCGCTGATGAGCCCCTACAGCTCGATGTTCCGCACGCTGGTGTGGGGCGGCATCCCCATCTCGCTGCCGGGCCTCTCGGTGTTCTGCTTCCTCGTCTACCGCGGCCTCGACCTCGTGCTGGGCCGTCGCGAGGACGACCGCGACGCCACCCGCTTCGTCTTCCTCGCCAGCATCATCCCGGCGATCGCCTCGATGGTGATGGGCTATATCAGCTACAGCGAGCTCGGCACGGCGTGCAAGCTGTGCGTCGGCACCTACATCTCGAGCGCGGTCACCCTGCTGGGCGCGGCCGGCGCCTGGCGAAGCGCAGGCAGCCCCGGCGTGGTGGAAGACATCGGCCTCGGCGGCAGCGAGCTGGCCGATGTCCCGGCGGGCGGGAGCGGCCTCACCGGGATGCTGGTCGGCGCCGCCACCCTCGGCGGCTTCACCGCGGTCCCGATGCTCACCTACATGATCCTGTCCCCGGACTTCTCGAAGTACATCGGGGGTTGCGGCACGCTCCCCAAGCCGGAAGACACCAACAAGATCATGATCGCCATCGACGAGAACCCGCAGGGCAAGGCCGCCGTCGAGGTGCTCGACCCGCTCTGCCCGTCTTGCCTCGGCTTCGAGCGGCGCCTCGAGGCCAGCGGCATGGCGGGGCAGCTCGACCGCAAGGTGGTGCTCTTCCCGCTCGACAACGCCTGCAACTGGAACGTCTCGAGCGCGATGCACCCCGGCGCATGCACCATCTCCGAGGCGGTGATCTGCGCCGAGGGCCGCGCCACCGCCGTGATCGACTGGGCCTTCGAGAACCAGCAAGCGATCCGCGAGGCCGCCGCCGTCGATCCGAAGTCCGCCGAGCGCATGGTGCTCGAGAAGTTTCCCGACCTGAAGTCCTGCGTGGGGGGCAACGCGGTGAAGACCAAGCTCAATCGCAGCATGCGCTGGGTCGTCTCCAACCAGCTCCCGGTGCTCACGCCGCAGCTGTACGTCGAGGGCGTGAAGTTGTGCGATGCCGACACCGACCTCGGCCTCGACTGGGCCCTCTCGCGACTCCTCGCGCAGGGCGGCAAGCTTCCTCAAGCGGAGGGCAAGGCCCAATGAACCCCGGAATCTCTGCGGGCGTCGCCGCCGTGGCGCTCCTGACCCCCACCGTCTTCGTGGCCGCCCAGGTGCAGGGGGCGAAGTCGCGCGTTGCCGAGAACGAGGCGGCAGCGGCCGAGAACCCGCCCGCTCCCACCGCCGCGATGAGCGACGACAGCTACTGCACCGCCGACCTGAAGAAGGTGCTCCGGCGCGTCTTGCAGAGCTGCGGCCTCGAGGGCTCCGGCGGCCGCGGTTGCCAGCCGATCGAGGCCAAGAGCGTGGCCACGCTCGCGGGCTCCGACTTCAATGCCCTCTTCCTGCCGCTGGCCACGCGCGCCGGCATCATCCAGTTCGAGAAGGAGTCGTCCGACCTCGACGCCTCCGATCTCGCGCTGGTCGACCAGGTGTACGCCGACCAGCGAGGCGCCTCCTACTTCTTCGTGGTGTCGCGCTCGTCGCCCGAGGGCAGCGAGGTGTACAACCGGCAGCTCTCGGAGAAGCGCGGCAAGGCCGTCTTCGACTACCTGAAGTCCACCAAGAACGACCCCGACCTCGACAAGGAAGTGGGCCTGTTGTGGCTCGGCGAGGAGTTCGCCCAGCTCGACGAGGAGTTCTGCACCTGGAATCGCTCGGGCACCCCCGACACCTGCCAGCCGGTGGAGCTCAACCGCTCCGCCTTCCTCGCCTGGATCGACTGTCGCCTCTGAGGCTGTCCATGCTCCTGTCGCTACTCCTCGCCTGCCCCTCCTCCGACAAGCCCAGCGCCCCGCCGCTGTCGCGCGTGGATGCCGTCGCGGCCGCCCCCAGGAAGGCCGTGGACGTCGAGGCCTTCTGCGAGGACCGCGGCGGCAAGGCCTTCGCGCTGCCCGAGACCGAGGCGCCCGCCGAGAACCCCGCCGGCTGGACCTGGGTGAACGTCTGGGCCACCTGGTGCAAGCCCTGCGTGGAAGAGATGCCGATGATCGTGCGCTGGCAGGAGAAGCTGAAGTCTGCCGGGACCGACGTGGCCCTCCAGTTCCTCAGCGTCGACGCCAAGGCGGAAGACGTGGCCACCTGGCGGGCGGCGCACCCGGAGATCCCGGCGGGGCCGCGCATCGCCGACGTGAAGCTCCTCTCCCCCTGGCTGGGGACGATCGGCCTCGACGCGAGCGCGGTGTTGCCGGTCCACCTCTTCGTCGATCCCAGCGACACCATCCGCTGCGTGCGCATGGGGAGCATCGCCGAGCACGACTATGACGCGGTGAGCGCGGTGTTGTCGGGCAAGTAGGGCCTACGGCCGCAGCACCAGGAGCCGCTCCTCGGTGAAGTCGCGGATCGCCCAGCGCGGGCCCTCGCGTCCCACGCCCGAGTCCTTCACGCCGCCGTAGGGCATGGCATCCACGCGGAAGGTGGGGAAGTCGTCGTGGATGACGCCCCCCACCTCGAGGCCCTCGAAGGCCCGCCAGAGCTTTCCGATGTCGCGCGTGAACACGCCGCATTGCAGGCCGTAGCGACCCTGGTTGACGGCGGCGATCGCCTCGTTCCAGTCGTCGAAGCGGGCGAGGGTGGCGGTGGGACCGAACACCTCGTCGGCCGTCACCCGGTCGGTGGCCCGGGCGTTCTCCACGAGGGACGGGCGCAGGACCGAGCCCTGCCGTCCCCCGCCGTACACGGTGGCGCCGCCCTCGGCCGCCTCTCGCACCCAGCTCTCGACCCGGTCGGCGTGGAAGCCGTCGATCATCGGGCCCACCACCACGCTGGCCTCGGCGGGATCGCCGCAGGGGACGCGGGCGATCTCCTCGACGAGGCGGTCGCGCAGCTCGTCGGCAACGTCCTGATGGGCGAGCACCCGTTGCACCGAGATGCACACCTGGCCCGCGTGGGCGTAGGCGCCGGTGGCGATGCGGGGGGCCGCCCTGGCGAGGTCGGCGTCGCGATCCACGATGACCGCCGCGTTGCCACCCAGTTCCAGGACCACCTGCTTGCGCGGTGCCCGCGCCCGCATCGCCCAGCCCACGCGATCGGAGCCGGTGAAGGAGATTACCGGGAGGCGAGGGTCGTCGACGAGCAAGGCGGCGACGGTGCGGTCGCAGGGGACCACCGAGATGGCGGGCCAGCCGGCGCTCACGACGATCTCGCCGAGCACCAGCGCCGCCGAGGGCGTCTGCTCGGCCGGCTTGACCACCACCGGGCAGCCCGCGGCGATGGCCGGGCCCACCTTGTGGGCCACGAGGTTGAGCGGGAAGTTGAAGGGACAGATGGCGGCGACGGGCCCGCGCGGGAACCGGCGCAGGAGGCCCACGCGGCCGGCCCCGAGGGCGGTCTGGTCGAGGGGCAGCAGCTCGCCCTCGACACGGGTGGTCTCCTCGGCGCACAGGTTGAAGGTGTCGATGGCCCTCCCCACCTCGGCGCGGGCCAGCGTGATCGGCTTGCCGCCCTCGTGGCAGATGAGCCCGGCGATCTCCTCGCCGCGGTCGGCGAGTCCGCGGGCCACGGCGCGGAGCACCTCGGCGCGGCGGTGAGCGGGCCAGCGTCCCACCTCGTGCGCGCTGGCGGCGGCGTGCGCGCAGGCCGCGTCGAGGTCGGCGGCGCTGGCCTGGGCGACGTCGTCGAGCTTGCGGGCGTCGAAGGGCGCGGTGATGGCGATCGGCGGGCGTTCGACGGGCCTTCCGGCCAGGAGCAGCGGGCGGTACATCGGCGCAGTCTAGCGCGCCGCCTAGCCGGTCCGGCCGACCTTCCCCGGGTTCGGCGGCTTGGCGAGGGTGCGCTCCAGCGCCCTCTGGTGGGGGCTGCCGGGAAAGTCGGCGCGGAGTCGCTCGAGCGCGGCGGCGGCGCTCTCGGCCTCGCCCATCTGGTGGCGTGCGGTGCCGAGCAGCAGGAGCGCCTCGGCACGGTCGGGGCTCTCGGGCCAGTTGCGCAGCAGGGGCTCCACGCGCCCGGCCACCGCCGACCACGCGTTGCGACGCTCGTAGAACTCGGCGATGCGCAGTTCTTTCCGCGCGAGGCGCGCCCGCGCCTTGCCGAGGAGCTTCTCCACCTCCTCGCGGTGTTGCGACTCGGGGAAGCGCCCGCCGAAGCCGGCCCAGGTGGTCACCACCGAGCGCGTCCAGGTCTGGTCGCGATCGGGGATGACCGGGGCCTTCTTGTAGAGGGTCATGCCGAGGCGGTACACCACGAGATCCAGCTCGGGGTAGCGCGGGTGGGCGCGCATGAAGTCGTCGTAGGCCACGCGCGCCTGGTCCCACTCGCTCTTGCGGTAGTGGATGTCGGCGATCGCCAGCTCGGCCTTCAGCGAGTAGGGATCATCGCGGTAGAAGGTGCGCAGGCGGTTGAACTGTTCGAGCGCCTTGGTGTAGTAGCCGCGGTTGAGGTAGCGCTGGCCGAGCGCGTAGATCTCCTCGGCAGTCACGGCCTTGGGCGCGGCCTCGGCCACGATGGGGCTCGCGACGGCGAGCATCACGGCACAGGCGAGGACGAGGCGCCGGAACATGGCGGCGCCGCCTTACCGCACCGGATAGGCGGGCGCCATGCCTGCCGCCGAGCCCCCGGTCACGTTCAGCACCTTCATCGTCTCGCTCGCGAGCAGCGCGCTGGCCCACCTCGGCCGCGCCGAGGGCGTCGATGTTCCCGAGGATCGAGCCCTCGCGGTGCAGACGCTGGAGGTGCTCGACCTCCTCGCCACCAAGACGAGGGGGAACCTCGACCCGGAGGAGGCGCGCCTGCTGGACGCTCTCTGCGCGGAGCTGCGCGGGGCGATCGCCGACCGCTAGGGGCCGGGGCCAGGGGCGACCGCCCCGGGATCGGCGCGGAATCCACGCGCACTTTGCATGCGCGATGATTGACGCGCCCAGGGCGCGCCGGCTAGGCTGCGCCGCCTTTCCATACAGGAGCACGCTATGACCCGGAATCTCTCCCTGCTCGCCCTCGTCCTCTCCGCCGGCTGCGCCGGGGAGGGGGACAAGGACTCGGGCGTCACCGAAACCCCCTGCGAGAACATCGTCGAGAGCTTCCCCACCGACGGATCGATCACCGCGTACTACCGCGGCTCCGTCGAGTTCGAGCTCATGGATCCCGACCAGTCGGGCACCATCACCAGCTCCACCATCACCGGCACGATGGGCCACAACGACGAGTACACCAAGTTCTGGCTCACCCCCGACGCCGCGCTGAGCCCCAGCACCACCTACGACGCCACCTTCACCTACTGCGACGGCGAGCAGAGCGTGCCCATCAGCTTCACCACCTCGGAGCTCGGCACCTCGATGAGCGACCCGACGGTGCTCGTGGGCGCGGTCTACGAGCTGGCGCTCAGCGAGGCTCGAATCGTGGAGCCGAGCGGCATCGGCGACCTGCTCAAGCAGTACCTCGACGTGGTGATCCTCGTGGGCATCGACAGCTACGATGCGGACAACGCCAAGCTCACCATGCTCGGCGCGCTCGGAAAGGAAGGCGCCGACCCGGCCTCGCAGGACTTCTGCAACCCGTCGATCGACTTCCCGGTGGCCGACTTCACCGACCAGCCCCACTTCGTCATCGGCTCCTCGGGCACCACCACCATCAGCGTGGCGGGCATCTCGGTCGACATCGAGGGCCTCGAGATCAGCGGCGACTTCGCGCCCGACGGCAGCTACTTCGGCGGCGGCGTGCTCTCCGGCACCATCGACACCCGCCCGCTCGTCAGCCTGGTGGGCGACGACGCCGAGGAGGACGAGATCTGCACCCTCGCGGCCGGCCTCGGCATCGCGTGCGAGCCCTGCGCCGACGGCGGGGAGTTCTGCCTCAGCCTCCTCGCCGACAGCATCGTCGCCACCAAGGTCGATGGCCCGGCGCTGGCGGAGATCGAGGGCAACAACTGCACCACCACCGGCGACACCGACGGCGTCATGGACTGCGAGACCTGGACCGCCGACACCCTGCCCGACGCCTCGATGATGACCTGCGAGGACGTCACCGAGTAGCGCGCGCGTCGCGCCGAGCCGCGGGCCGGGCACTTGGCTCGGCCCGTCGTTTTTTTGACCTTCGCCGGTGGCGGCCGGGCCTCCCACCGGCCATAGTCGCCGCGTTAGCACCCGCAACCTCCAGAGGATCGAATGTTTCTTGCTCTCCTGCTCGCCTGTCCCACGCAGGTCATCGGCGGTGACGACGACACCGACAAGGGAATCGACGACGCCGACGCCGACACCGATGTCGACAGCGATACCGACGCGGACGGCGACGCTGACAGCGACACGGATACCGACGCCGATGGCGACGCCGACGCCGACGCCGACGCCGATGCCGACGCCGACGCCGACGCTGACGCCGACGCCGACGCCGACGCCGACGCCGACCCGGTGACCGACACCACGTTGATCGGGCGCGTGTACCAGATCTCCATCGCCAACGCGACGATCGAGGAGCCGGCGGGCGTGGGCTCCGTGCTCAGCGGCTACATCGAGCAAGACCTGCTCATCGAGGTGACCGCCGCCGACGCGACCACCATCAGCTTCCTCGGCGGGCTCTCCGATGCCAACTCGCGCAGCCTCGCCCAGGACACGTGCGTGCCGACGATCGACATCTCCGGCGGCGACTTCACCGGCAACCCCGAGTTCGATGTCGGCCCCACCGACATCGCCTTCCCGGTGTCCGACGCCACCATCACCATCGCCGGCGCGGTGATCTCCGGCACCTTCGTCGACGGCGGCGACGCCATCGAGGACGGCGTGATGGAGGGCCTCGTCGACGTGCGCGCGCTCGAGAGCGCGGTGGGCATGGGCGCCGACCAGATCTGCTCGCTCGTGAGTAGCCTCGGCGCAACCTGCGAGCCCTGCCCGGATGGCGAGGAGTACTGCCTCGGCTTCCGGGCCGTCGACATCGAGGCCCCGTGGATCGACGACCTCGACCTCGTCGAGGTGACCGAGGCCTGTCCCTAGGCGATCGCCGGGATGGCGAGGCCTGCGATCCGGCAGGTGTCCACGAAGTCAGGGGGCGGTGGCGCGACGAAGCGCAGCCGCCCTTTCTGCGTGTCGGGATGGTCGAAGGCGAGGCAGTAGGCGTGCAGGAGCGGGTGCGTGAGCGCCTCGACGGCGGCGCGCAGCGGTCCCGGCGCCACGCAGTCGCGCCGCGCGTAGGTCCGGTCGCCGAGGATGGGGTGGCCCGCCTCGCTCAGGTGTACCCGCACCTGGTGGGTGCGCCCGGTTTCCAGGCGGCACTCCACCAGCGCCACCCGGTCGCCCCGGGCGCGCACCGCCCAGTGGGTGATGGCCTCGCGGCCGCCGCTCTCCACGCTGGCGATGCGCAGCCGGTCGTCGGGGTCGCGCGCGAGCTGGCTGCGAAAGCTGCCGCGGTCGAGGTTGGGCACCCGGTGGACCACCGCGAGGTAGCGGCGCTCCACGCTGTGGACCGCGAACTGGGCGGTGAGCGCGCGGTGCGCCACGTCGTGCTTGGCCACGACCATCACGCCGCTGGTGCCGCCGTCGAGGCGGTGAACGATACCGGGTCGCGACACGCCACCGATTCCCGACAGGCCGCTGGCCTGGTGGAGTAGCGCGTTGACGAGCGTGCCGTCGTCGTGTCCCGCCGACGGGTGGACCACCATGCCCGCGGGCTTCACCACCACGATGAGGTCGTCGTCGTCGTGCAGGACGGGCACCGGGATGTCTTGCGGCTGCGGCTCCGCCGCCGCGACCTCGGGCAGCGCGAGCACCACCACCTGCCCGGGGACGACCCGCGCGGAGGCGCGGGCGGGCTGGCCGTCGACCGAGACGGCACCCTCGGCGATGAGCGCCTGCACGCGCGCACGGGACAGGTCGGGGAAGGCGACGACGAGCGCCTTGTCGAGCCGATCCGCCGGCGCAGGCGCCGTCCACTCACGACGTTCGGGCACCGGAGTCTAGCCGCGCGCCCGGTGGAAGCGGGCCATGTAGCCCTCCACCAGCTCCTCCACCTCGTCGGCGGTGCCCGGCACCTCCAGCGCCCGGAGGATCATGCGGAGGTAGCCGCGCACGAAGGTGGCCCCGGGGAGGGCCCCCCAGTTCTCCGCTTCCATGGCCCCGATGAATCGACTCGCGATGCGGGTCGCGGCGGAGAGGCCGCCGAGATCGAGCCGTCGCGCCTCGCGTAGCGCCACGAGGTAGGCGCCGGTCGGCCCGTACACGTCGAGCAGGCGGCTCACCTCCGCCACCGGGAGGCTGCGGTCGATGGGCACCGCCGGCGTCGCGGCGGGGCGGGCTCGAGGCGTGGGCGCGGGA
>VGRQ01000016.1 GCA_016875315.1 Deltaproteobacteria bacterium
GGGCGCGGGGCACCGGCCGGCGCGGGTTCGGGCTCCTGCGGGATGCCCTCCCCGTGGGGTGGCGCCTCGGCCGGGCCGGGCGTGGCTGCGCCAGCCTCGGAGGTCGGTTCTTTTCCGGCCTCGCGGGCCCCGGCGACGATGGGATCCTCGCCGCAAGCGGCCAACAGGCCGAACATCGTGGCGAGCGCTACAAGCCCAGGTCTCATGCCCAGGTACTATATCTGCGGCATGGCACGACTCCTTGGCATGGTCGCGGGCGCGTTCCGCGTGGTCCTCACCCCGCAGATCTCCTTGATGGTGACGAAGGTCTACATCCCCTTCCTCTTCCCGCTCACCTTCTTCATCGCCATGGCCGCGCTGGCGACCGACGATCTGATCGGGATGAAGGCGGGTTTCCTTCCGTCGCCGGTCAACTACTACGTCGCCCTCGGCTTCTTCGTCGCCGGGCTCCTGGTGCTGGGAATCACCTACGCGGAGCTGGTCTTCGAGGGCGCCGGCAGTCCCTCGCCCACCGCCGGGCGCACCACCCGGCTCGTTCGCAGCGGCATCTACCAGTACTGCCGGAATCCCTCGGTCCACGGCAAGCTCCTCGGGTTCCTCGCCGTCGGGATCGCGCTGAACTCCACCGCCTTCGTGTTCATCCTCGCACCACTCTTGCTCGCGGGTAGCCTCTACGAGAAGGTGTGGCGCCAGGAGCCGCAGCTCGTGGACATCTTCGGCGACGAGTACACGAAATACCAGAATGAAGTACCTCTTTTCATTCCGTGGGGCCTAATCGGCCTCAAGTCGCCCTTCCGCTCGCTATAATCACGCCCCCAACAGGTCACGGAGTACTCGTGGACATCACCCTTCTCAATCCTCCCGAGCAGCTGCGCGTGTGGGCGGGCATCCCGAAGGCCATGGCCTACGGCGTGTACTGCTTCCCCCCACTCGGCCTGATGTACATCCAGGCTGCCGTCGAGAAGCGGTCCAAGTACAAGGCCGAGATCTTCGACCCGGTGGTCGACGACCTCGACTACCCCGAGTTCGAGGCGCAACTCAAGCGCTACCCGCTCGATCTGGTGGGCATCAGCACCTACACCCACTCGCTGCCCGACGTGCAGATGACGGTCAACACCGTGCGCAAGCTCAACCCGAACGCGAAGATCGTGCTCGGCGGCCCGCACTGCTCGATGTTCCCCGACTACGCCATCCAGCTCCAGGGGGCCGACGCCATCCTCACCGGCGACGGCGAGGACGCCTTCCTGGAGATGGTGCAGAACTACGACGCCGGGAAGTCCTGGGAGGGCATCGACGGGCTCTGGTTCAAGCAAGACGGCCAGGTGGTCAAGAACAAGGAGCGCAAGAGCACCAAGTCGCTCGACGCCTACCCCTGGCCCGACCGCAGCCGCACCCGCTTCCGCGAGTACTACCTCCCCGGCTGCAAGCAGCCGCTCAACACCACCGCCATCACCAGCCGCGGCTGCCCACACTCCTGCCCGTTCTGCCTCACCTACAAGAAGCAGTACCGGATGCGGGACATCGACAACATCCTCGACGAGGTCGAGCACTGCGTGAGCCTCGGCATCACCGAGGTGCACTTCATCGACGACTTGTTCACCCCGAACAGCCAGTGGGCGATGAAGTTTTGCGACGGCATCGAGCGTCGCGGCCTGAAGTTCAACTGGGGCTACAAGACCACCATCGCCGGCACCACCCGCGAGCAGATCCGCCGTTGCGGTGAAACCGGCTGCACGAAGATCCACTTCGGCGTCGAGTCCACCAACAACGAGGGCCTCGACGTGTGGGGCAAGCACTGCGACACCGACGACGTGCACCGCGTGTTCAAGTGGTGCCGCGAGGAAGACGTGCGCAGCGTGGCCTACATCATGCTCGGCGGCCCGCACGAGCGCTCGATGGAAGGCGCGGTCAAGAACATCGAGGAGATGATCAAGCTCGACGCCGACTACGCGGTGTTCGCCATCTTCTCGCCCTACCCGGGCACCGAGAGCTTCGAGGAAGGCGCCAAGAAGGGCCTCTTCGCCGCCGACTGCTGGGACCGCCTGATGAAGGATCCCCTGTGCGGCGTGGAAGTGCCGGCCTGCTGGGAGGAGCACCTCACCAAGGCGCAGATCCTCGAGTTGCTCAAGATCGCGCACCGCAAGTTCTACCTGCGGCCCCGCTTCGTGGCGCGCACCGCCGCGAGCGTGGCCAGCGCCGCCGAGATGAAGCGCATGGTGCAGGGCGGGCTCTCGATCTTCAAGCTCGAGCTGCTCAACGACAAGAGCCGCACCGCGCCGGTGTAGGGGCAGGCGCGGCGCCGGTCCGGTTAGCCGCCCGCCATGGACTCGCAGGCCCTCGCCGAGCGCCACGGCGCCCGGAACTACCACCCTCTCCCGGTCACGCTGGTGCGCGCCGAGGGCGCCTACGCCTGGGACAGCGAGGGCAGGCGATACCTCGACATGCTCAGCGCCTACTCGGCGGTGAACCAGGGGCATCGTCACCCACGCATCGTGGCGGCCGCCGTGGAGCAGCTCGGCAAGGTGGCGCTCACCTCCCGCGCCTTCCACAGCGAGCCCCTCGGGCCGTTCCTAGCGAAGCTCTCGGCGGTGTCGGGCTTCTCCCGGGTCTTGCCGATGAACACCGGCGCCGAGGCGGTGGAAACGGCGATCAAGGCCGCCCGCAAGTGGGCCTACCTCGTCAAGGGCGTGCCGGTCGACCAGGCGGAGATCATCGTCGCCGACGGCAACTTCCACGGTCGAACCACCACCATTGTCTCGTTCAGCACCGAGGAGCAGTACCGGATGGGCTTCGGCCCGTTCACCCCGGGGTTTGCCAGCGTGCCCTTCGGCGATGCCGAGGCCCTGGAGCAGATGGTGAGCCCGCGCACCGCCGCCGTGCTCATCGAGCCCATCCAGGGCGAGGGCGGCGTGATCCTGCCGCCGCCGGGCTACCTCGCCCGGGTGCGCGAGATCTGCTCGCGACACCGGGTGCTGCTCATCCTCGACGAGATCCAGACCGGCCTCGGCCGCACCGGGCGTACCTGGGCCTGCGAGCACGAGGGCATCCGGCCCGACGGCCTCTGCGTGGGCAAGGCGCTTGGCGGCGGGCTGTACCCGGTGTCGGCCTTCTGCGCCGACGACGAGTTGATGGGCGTGTACGCCCCGGGCGACCACGGCTCCACCTTCGGGGGCAACCCGCTGGCGGCCGCTATCGGCCTCGCCGCCTTGCAAGTGATGGAGGACGACGACCTGCCCGGTCGCGCCGCCGCGCTCGGCGAGCACTTCATGTCGCGACTTCGCACGCTGCGCTCGCCGGTCGAGGTGCGTGGCCGTGGCTTGCTGATCGGGGTGGAGCTCGCCGAGCCTGCCCGACCGGCCTGCGAGGCGCTGATGGCGCGCGGCCTGCTCTGCAAGGACACCCACGGGACGGTGGTGCGCTTCGCGCCGCCCCTCGTCGTGAGCAAAGAAGCGCTCGACGACGCCTTCGACACGATTGCCCAGGTGATCCCATAGCCCGCGTCGAGTACGACTATCCCTACCGCCTGCGCATCTCGCATGGCGACGGCGCCGAGGTGCGGCTGGAGCGGAAGGGTCGCACCGTGGTGTTCGATCCGGCGGCCGAGCCCGATCCGAGCGAGATCGTGGTGCTCACCGGGCCCACGCCCGCGCGCGTGCGCGCCACTGTCGCGGCGCTCAAGGCGGGCAAGGCGCTCACCGTGGTGACCACCGACGCGCTGTTCGACTACCTGTCGCGACAGGGGAAGGTGGAGGGGGGCGCCCCCCCGCGCGAGGTCGATGGTCTCAGGTTCGACGGCACCACCTACACCGCGCCCTCGATCGCCCGCCCGCGGGAACACTTCCTCAAGGCGAGCGTGGCCGCCACGAGGCCCGGCGCCGCCATCCGCCGTCTCGCCGAGCTGTCGCGACTGCCGAGCTGCGACCCCTGGGTGGTCGAGATCAGCTTCCCCGACGGCGCGCGGCTCCTGCACCTCGACCTCTCGCTCCACCGCGGCACCGACGACGCCTGGGCTAGCCGCGCCGCGAGTCGATTCGGCAACGCCGAGTGGACCATCGCCGGCGTGCCCCACGGCGAGGGACCGTCCCTGATCGAGTGGCTGCCCCGCTTCGGTCCCAACCGGGTGCTCGTGGCCGAGCTCGTCAACGCCGAGCGCCGCGAGCTGGGCCTGCCCACGGAACTGGTGACCCCCTGGCGCGACCGGCTCGTGGGCATGGGCGTGGAGGCGCACGTCTTCGCCACCCACACCGGCTTCCGTTTCGAGTGATGGACCCGGTCGCCACCTACCGGCACCTCCGCGGCATCGCGCGCGGCATGCGCCGGGGGACGATGTTCCCGGTGGCCACGCGCCTTCCCCCGCGGGCGGCTCCAGGTGGCTCCAGGGTCGTCCGAGCCGAGGGGGGCTCGCCGCTGGTTGCCATCGAGGAGACCGAGCACACGGTCCACGTGGAGGGCCTCCGCGAGGGCGTGCGGGTGCTCCAGGTGACCGACGTGCACCTCCGGGGCAACGACGAGGTGCTGCGCGCCGTGTGCGCAGCCGTGTCGCGACAGACACCCGACCTCCTGGTGCTCACCGGCGACGTCGTCACCCGCGGCTGGTCGCGCGACGCCGCCGACGAGTTCCTCGGCGCGCTGCCCGGCGCCCCGCTCGGCAAGTACGCGATCATCGGCAACTGGGAGTACTGGGCGGGGGCCTCGCCCGACACCTGGCGCTGGTTCCTCGATCGCCACGGCATCCGCCTGCTGCTCGACGAGCACGTCGACCTCGGCGGCTTCCAGCTCGTCGGCACCGACGACATGCTCGCCGGGCGGCCCGACCTCCCTCGTGCCTTCGCGGGCGTGGATCCCGCGCGCCCCTCGCTGGTGCTCACCCACTCCCCGGCGCTCTTCCCCGAGATCGCCCGCGCGGGCGTGCCGCTGGTGCTCGCCGGCCACACCCACGGCGGCCAGGTGGTGATCCCCGGCATCGGCTCGGCTTTCCTCCCGCGCGCCAGCGGCGACTACCCCTGGGGCTGGTACGCTCACGGCCCGAGCTGGCTCTACGTGTGCCGCGGGCTTGGATGGTCGGTGGCGCCCTTCCGCTGGCGCGCGCCACCCGAGCTCGGCACGGTGGTGATGGCCCCCGGCTGAGGTACACTGGCCGCATGGCCGTGGCCCACAAGCTCAAGGATCTCGACGACCTGCTGGCGCTCGGCGAGGACGCGCGCGCCGAGCTGGTCAACGGCGACCTGTGCGGCATCGAGACCAGCGGCGAGCACAGCGACGCCCAGGCGCAGATGACCGGGTTCCTGCAGCCGCACTTCGGCCGCCCCGCGCGTCGCGACGACGGTCCCCCGGGCGGATGGTGGATCTACGTGGAGTCCACCATCGCCTTCTCGCTGCGCGACGTGCTGCGCCCCGACGTGGCCGGCTGGCGCCGCGACCGCGTGCCGAGTCGCCCCACCGGTTTCCCGGTGCGGGAGCTGCCCGACTGGGTGTGCGAGGTGCTGTCGCCCTCCACGGCGCGACGCGACCTCAACGAGAAGCGCCGCGTGTACCACGCCGCCAAGGTCGGCCACTACTGGGTGATCGACCTCGAGAAAGAAACGCTCACCGCGCTGCGCTGGTCGCTCGACGGCTACGTGATCGTCGCCGTGCACGGCCCCGGCGAGCTGGCGCGCATCGAGCCCTTCGAGGCGATGGAGTTCCCCGTGGGGGTGGTTTTCGGGCGGGAGGAGTAGGCGAGGCACTATCGGTCTCCTGCCACCGCGCCGGCCAAATATCGCGCCGGATAAGCGCGTAGCACCGCTACGTCCCCGGAGCCTCAGGTGCGCCTTTTCCCGGCCCTCGGCCTGTGCCTCGCCTCGATCCTGGCCTGCTCCTCGGGGGGCGGCGCCGACGATTCCGGTCGCGACCCCTCCGACTACGTGAGCACCACCGGTCCCGATCACTGCGGCACCATCACCGCGAGCGAGGAGTGGGCGGCCGACCTCAACCCGCACACCATCTCGTGCTCGGTGTACGTCGACGGCGGCACGCTGACCATCCGACCCGGCACCGAGATCCTCGTCAGCAACGATGCTGGCCTGTACGTGAGCTACCGGGAGACGGGGGCCGGCCTCGTGATCGACGGCACCGAGAGCGCGCCGGTGAGCCTCTCCGGGGCCAGCTCCTCCGAGCGGGGCGCGTGGGGCGGCATCTTCATCTACGACGCCGCCAACGACGACAGGCTCAGCATCCAGCACGCCACCATCGACGGCGCCGGCGGCTATTACAGCTACGGCAACCTCCACGTGGAGGGGGCCGAGCCCGTGGTCGCCAACGTGACGCTCTCCGGTTCCGAGGAGGCCGGCTTCTACTTCACCGGCGGCGCGCGCTTCGCCGAGGGAAGCGAGAACATCACCGTGGTCGACTCGGCCTGGGCCGGCTCGATGGCCGTCGACAGCGCCGACAGCTTCCCCGAGAGCGGCGCCGACCTCGCGAACAACGACGACCCGCGCATCTGGCTGGGCGGCGGCGACGTGACCGAGTCGGTCGCGTGGGGCAACCCCGGCGTGCCCTACGTCATCGCCTCCACGATGTACCTGGAGGGGACGGCGCAGAGCCCGGCCGTGCTCACCATCGAGCCCGGCGTGGAGATCCAGGCCGCCAACGACGTGGGGATCTACCTGTCCTACCGGGGCGGGGCCTCCGGGCTCCTGGCCGAGGGCGCCGCCAACGAGCCCATCGTGTTCACCGCCGGCGAGATGTACGAGCCGGGCGCCTGGAGCGGCATCGTGGCGCACGACGCGGTGAGCGACGCCGACTTCCGCCTCAACTACGTCACCATCGAGTACGGCGGCGGCTACTACACCTACTCCAACCTCGAGAGCTACGGGGCCGAGCCCTCGGTGCGCAACACCACGCTGTCGGGCAGCGAGGAGGGCGGCTTCTACTTCACCGACGGCGCCCGATTCGCCGGCGACAGCGGCATGCTCACCAGCACCGGCAACGCCTGGGCCGGGAGCATCGGCTGCGACGCGTCAGACTCGGTGCCCGAGGCTGACGCCGACCTCGACGGCAACGACATCGACCTGGTGTACGTGCAGGGCGGCGATGTGACCGAGAGCGCAGCGTGGGGCGACATCGGGGTGCCCTACGCCCCGGCAACCTTCTACCTCGAGGGGACGGCGGGGAACCCAACCGTGCTCACGCTGGGCGCGGGCGCCACCCTCGCCTTCCAGAACGACGCGGGCCTCTACGTCGGCTACCGCGGTGGCGCCGCCGGGCTGGCGGCGGAGGGCACCGAGGGAGAACCGGTCACGTTCACCGCGGCCGAGTCGGCCGAGGCCGGCGCCTGGACCGGCGTGATGTTCTACGACGCCACCGACGACGCGGCCTCGGTGCTCGAGAACGTCGTGATCGAGTACGCCGGCGGCTACTACAGCTACGGCAACCTGAGCCTCGACGACGCCTCGCCCACCGTCACCAGCGCCGTGATTCGCCACGGCGAGGAGTGGGGCATCTACCTCGACGGTGACAGCAATCCCACGCTCACCAGCGTGAGCTACAGCGACAACGCCGCCGGGGACATCAACCGCTAGGTTTGGCTACTTCCCCGTCTTGACCGCCGCGTTGTCGGCCTTCAGGTTCTTGACGTCGACCTTCACCTCGCCGGCCTGCACGCCGAGGGCGTCGAGCAGGAGCTTCGACACGCCGACGGAGAGCGACTGCGCGCCATTGCGATCCACCTGGGCCACGTTGGCGCCGGGGCCCTGGCCCAGGGTGGCCGAGACGCCGCCGGTGGCGATCGTGCCGGGTTTGAGGCCCACCGTTCCCTGCACCCGCACCTGGTCGGGATCCACCAGCGGCGGCGAGGCTGGCGTCGTCTTGGCCGACTTGTGCGAAGTGCGTGGGTTCTGCGTGCTGGGTGTCGATGGCGCGGGCGTGGATCCCCCGCCCATGCCCCTGGCGATCTGCGTGACCGACATCGGGATGGCGTCGCCCTCGGCACCCAGCGCGTCGTTCACCTTCTCGGTGAGGTTGATGTCCCACAGCCCGCGCACGTCGGCGTAGAGCTTGCCCTCGTTGCTCAGGTACACGCCCGGCACGCTGGTCCAGCCCCAGGTGTCGAGCGGCTTGCTGAACTTGGCGCTGGTGCCGGCCGGGACGATGCGGCCCCCGTCGACCTTCACCTCCACGTAGGCGGTCGTCCCCGGCTGCACCGTCAGCTTGCTCGTGCCGGAGCCGGTGCTCTGCGCGGTCATCGGCGCGGTTACCCGGAGAGAGGCGTCGCCGACGAGCGCGGCGGCCTGCTCCAGCAGCGGCTTCTGCGGCGTGGACTTCTTGATGGGCGAACCCGTGGAAATACCGAGGGCGCCGGTCTGGACCTTGCTCGCGGTGGTGTTGGTCCCGCCCGCGTCGACCGCAAGGTTCGTCGCGCTGGCGCTCTTGGCGTTGACCGAGGTCTTGGAGCCAGCGCTGGTGACGCTGAGGCCCGTGCCGCCGAGGGTGTCGGCTTTCACCGGGCCGGCGTCGAAGCCGGTGGTCGCGATGGTGGCCGCATTCACGCTGGCGTTGCCGACGCCGACGCTGCCCTTCACGCCGGTGGCGCTAGCGCTCTTGGCGCTCACGCCCGGGATCTTCACGCCATTGGTGGCCACCGTGTCGGCCGCCAGCGTGGTCTTGCCCCGCGCGGAGGCGAAGCTGGCGCCAGTGGCCGACGCGCCGGTGGCGGTACCTTTGCCCGCCTTGATGCCACTCGCGGTGAGCCCACTGGCCGAGCCGCCAAGGCCCTGCTCGTCGGCCTTGAGCTTCGCGTCGGTGGCGCCCAGCTTGGCCGCGGTCACGTCGCCAAACGCGAGCTGCGCCGCATCGAGCTTCTTGGCGCCGAGCACCGTCTCCCCGCCGCCCAGCACCGCCGTGCCGTCCTCGAGCTTGACGCCGGCCACGCTGCCGCCACCGGTCTTGATGCCGCTGGCCGAGGCGGTGCTGGCGCCGAGCCTGCCCTGGCCGCCACGCATGCCGAGCGACAAGCCCGTCGCGCTGGCACCGCTGATGGAAGTTTGTCCCGCCTCGATGCCCTCCGCAGTGGCAGCCCTGGCCGTGAGGTCGGCCCCGGCGTCCTTGACGACCGCCTGGCTGCCGTTGACGCCGAGGCTGGCGATGCCCACGCCACCGACCTTCAGGTGGTTCGCGGAGGCCGAGCCGACGCCGATGGTGGTGGTCCCGTCGGCCATGTCCAGCGTCGCGTCGCTGGCGGTGCCGCTCGCGACGGAGTTCCGGCCGCCGGTGATGCCGGCGGCGTTGACTGTCTTGGCCACGAGGCGGGTGCCAGTTGGCCCGATGCTGCCGCTGCCGCCGGTGCTGCGGAACTGGGCGATGTCGACCCCGCCCGCCGACACGCCGCTCGCGTCGAGGCTCGCCGCGCCGATCGTGGTGACGCCTTCCTTGTTGCCGATGGCGACGTCGCTGGCGCTGGCCTGCTTGAACTTCGCGGGCCCCGCCGCGAGGTCGGTCGCCGAGGCGCCCTTGGCCGACACCGTGGTGCCCCCGGGACCGAGGCTCGCGCCTCCCTGGTTGACGCCCGCCTCTCCGGCCGAGAAGCCATCGCCCACCACGCCCCTGGCCGTGGCGTTGTCGACGCTGAGCGCGGTGGTGCCTTGCTGGTTGGCCACCTTCAGGTTGTTGGCACCCACGCTGGCCATCCTCGTGGTGCCGCCCGTCAGCCCGGTGCCGTCGAACCGCGAGGCCTGCGCGGTGGTCACGCCGTCGGCGGTTGCCACCGAGGCGTCGCTCGCTGCGACATTGTCGATCGTCACGCCGCTGGCGCCGAAGCCGGTGCCGGTGAGCGACTTGGCCTTCAGGCTCGACTTCGTCTTGCTCACCTCGGCCTCGAGCTGTTTCGCCTGGGCGGCGCCGATCTCGATGCCGCCGACCTTGCCCCCCTTCGCGGCCACCGACTGCGCGGCGATCGACGCGGAGTCATTGGTGGCCTTCATCGCCACCTTCTCGGCGTTTACCCCGTCCATGCTCACGCCGGTGCTCGACACGTTCTGCGCGCCCAGGGCCCCGATGCCGAGCTGGTGGTCGTGACCATTGGTCGACCCGACGACGTCCTGCGCCGAGACCGATCCCGCCTGCACGCCGGCGACGTCGAGTCCCGACAACGCAGCGCTCTGCACCTCGACGGTGGTGGCGCCGGGCTTGCCGAAGAAATCGAAGAGGTCGGAACCCTTGGCGAGGTTGCGGCTGACGGTGACGCCCTGCACGCTCACGCCCGCGGCCTTCATCGCCGGGGTGCTGCTGTGGACGTCTTTCGCTCCTGCCCGGTCGGCGATGAGCTTGGCGTTGTAGGAGCCGTCTCTCGCCTTGTCCTGCTCGCGCAGCTTGATGTTGTCGCCCGCAATCTCCTTGGCGGAGATGCCCTCTCGCGCCACGCTGCCGATGCGCAACTTCGGGATTCGGACCTCGTCCTTGCCCCACACGTCGAGTTCCGCGCGGTTGGCGCCCTTCTCGCGATCATCCCACTGCACGCCCTGGCCGCTCTTGCCGAGTATGGTCTTCAAGTGCGAGGAGCCCATCACGGCGCCAAGCTTGTCGAAGATCCCCGGGTCTTCCAGCTCTTCCTGCTGCGCGGGCGGCGGGGGACGGATGCTCGCCGCGTAGGCGTTTCCGCCCCCGGCCGAGGTGTTCGCCGCGTGTACGCTGTTGGTCTTGCCGCTGCCGGTGCTCGTGCCGGTGGGGCCGTTGCTCGACGACGCGGGGCTCTTCGGGCGGTAGGTCTGGTCGGCCATCGGGGAAATTTACAGCTTCGTGCCCGCGAGCGGGGTGATTATCCGCGGGAGTTTGACCGATCAGGGGCCCGGTGGGCGGTCTCGCGCCCGGATCGCCACCAACCTCACGATGCCCGCGTGCAGGGCGCCCTTCACGATGGCCAGCTCGCCGAAGTCCTTGTCGAGCGTGACGAGCACTCGGTCCTAATCATGATCGCTGCCGAGGATCGTCTCGTCCCCTGGGTCGGCTGCCCAGTCCCCGACCCACGCGTAGCGAGCGGGGTCGCACACGCGGGCGACGACATCGACCAGCCACCGACCCACGAGCCCGTGCGGCCTCCGTCTTCTCTCAAGACTGAGACGAAAAAACTGCCTGAAAGAAAAAGAAGGTGCGACACGCTACGATGAGAGGGTCCAGAGGGATTCGCCGTGCGCCCGCCCCACCTCATCAGCGTCGCGTGCCTGGCGGTCCTACCCGCCTGCGAGGTCTTCGGAACGGGCACGCTCGTGGTCGATGGCGACGGCAGCGTGACGGTCGCCCCCAGCGACATCAAGCCCACCGACGTCGATGCCGCCCCCGGCTACGCGGGCAACACCCAGCACGATCCCTTCCCCTTCGGCGAGACCACCGCCTGGACCCGGCTGAGCGCAGGCTGGGAGTACGCGTGCGCGGTGGGGATCGACCAGGAGATCACGTGTATCGGCTCAGACCGGCACGGCGAAACGCACCCACCGCCGGGACCGTGGATCGACGTCTTCGCGGGCGAAGACGGGACCTGCGGCCGTCGACTGGATGGGAGCGTCGAGTGCTGGGGCTTCAACGACCTGCGGACCCAGTACGAGATCGGCGGTCAGCACTGGCCGCAGACCAACGGTTGGCAGGACCTCGACATTGGCACCTTCGCCACATGCGCGATCGGCGCCGACGGGGCTGTCACCTGCAGCATGGTCCAACTTGGCGTCCTGCCGCCCCGGGCAGGGCCCTTCGGATCGGTCTCCGCCGGCTACGGCGTGGCCTGTGGCATCCTCCAGGGCACTACTCGCTACGATTGCTGGCCCTACAACCCTGAACTCGACGGCTACGAGGGGCCGTCCGGGGCGTGGGTTGATGTGGAGGTGAGCGCGTACACCGCCTGCGGCGTGCGCACCGACGGCACCCTCGCCTGCTGGGGCGACGTGGATCCCAGCCAGGGGATCCACGGCGGCGTCGGCGCCAACGTGCCGCAAGACAACGGGTACGTCGATCTCGACATCCGCGGCGAGGACGCGTGCGGGCTCAAGGCCAGCGGCGAGGTCGTGTGTTGGGACACCGGGGGCCTCTACTCGCAGACATTGACGGGCGACCGCCTCCCCGCCGACTGGCAGTTCATCGACGTTTCCGTTGGGCTGGGCTTTGCATGCGGCCGCAACTCGAGCGGCAACATCAACTGCTGGGGCAACTTCCCCGCTCCCATCGAGTAGCCAGCGTTCGCAGGCCTTCTGGCCGTGGGTCATGTGGTTTCCAAGTGCATTCTGGAGGGAAGGTGCGTCACGCGCTCTCGCTACTGCGGGTCGGGCTCACCGGCACCGCCTGCTCCGACAACATGGAGTGTTTCGATCCAACAAAAGGCATATACGTCACCGACAAGGAGGGCTGCGGCGGCGACAGTGGCGACCTGGGCACCTCGTGCAACGACGGGGTTCCCAACTCCTGCTACCTGCCCAATTCCACCGCCTCCACCTGGGGCAGCGACCTGTGGTACCTGCAGGGCATCCACACCGGCACCAACGCCGGCCTCAACTTCAGGACGGGCCAGTTGATCGCCGACGGCGAGACCCTGCCGCCGGACTTCCTCGCCTTCCTCGCGCGCAGCAACGCCACGTGGGTGGGCCTCGCGGTCGCCATCCGCTACGATGGCACCGCCGCGCCCGATCAGCGCGCCGTGGCGACCTCGGCGCGGCGGAGCGTCCCCAGCGCCACCCCCATTCCCGCGAGCACCACGGCGGCGCCCACCAGCTCCAGCGGCCGCGGCGCGAAGGCGAAGGTGGCGGGAAACACCGCCGCGAGCAGGAGCTGCGAGGCGAGGGTCATCGGCGGGTTCAGGAACACCGTGAAGCCCGCGCTCGAGGCCGGCAGGTGCACCACCAGCCACGACCAGAGCACGAAGCCGAGCAGCGTGCACGCCAGCGACAGGTAGAGCACCGCGCCCCAGCCGCGGGCGTCGAGGGCGAGCACCTCGGCTCCCGTCCAGGGCCAGAGCAAGGCCAGCGGGAGGCCCCCGGCCACGAGGTAGCCGGCCGTCCAGACGTCGGCGGGCAGCTCCCGGGTGACCGGCTTGCCGAGCACCGTCACCAGCGACCATGACAAGGGCGCCAGCGTGGCGACGAGGATGGGCGCGTAGGCGTCGATCTGCACGCCACTGCCTGCACGCCCGCGCGCCACCAGCAACAGGCCGAGGCCCGAGACGACGATCCCGGTGAGCTTGCGGCGGGTAAGCGGCTCGCCGAGGAAGGCGGCGCCGAGCAACAACAGCGCCAGCGGCGAAACAGCGGTGATCAACGAGGCCACCGGCGCGGGGATGCCCTGCTCGATGCCCCAGTACAACGACAAGCTATAGCCGGGCACCGCCAGTAATCCCGCGACCAGCAGGCGCCCGCGTATCGCCCAGAGCGCCGGGACCCAGTCGCGACGCGCGAGCAGGAGCCACGCCGCCCCGATGGCGGTGACCGGCAAGAAGCGCGCCTGCGTGAGGCCCATCCAGCCGAGCCTCGCCGCCGCGCGCTCGCTCCCGAGCACATAGCTCATCGCGACGAAGGAGTTGCTCCACAGCAAGTAGAGAAACAGCGTGGCCAGGACGAGGCGCCAGCGGGGCATGGGGGCAGCGGGCTAACGCCCCGCCGCCACCCGCCGCTCCACCCAGAACCCCTGCTCGTCGCGCACCCTCACCCGCAACTGTTCCCCTTCCTGCTGGATCACCTCGCCCTCCGCCGCCGGGGCCCAGGCGCCATCGCACTCGCCCTCGGGGAGTTTCAAGCGGGTGCCGGGCCGCACCCCCGGGGGCACCGCCGCGTCGCGGAAGTAGCCGATGCCGGGCCCGAGCGAGTAGGCGTCGAGACCCTGCTCTCGCAGCCAGTGCGCCACGCCGTAGCTGCGCACGCCGGCGGCGCAGTACACGGTGATCGGGCGGTCGCGAGGCAGCCGCGACAGCTGGTGGGGGACCATGTCCATGGGGATCAGCAGCGCATCGGTCGCGACACCGCCGGCGTACTCGCCGGGCTCGCGGACATCGAGGAGCAAGGACCCGGCGACCGGGTCTTCGACCTCGAGGTCGTCCACCGGCTCCTCGGGGACCGGGGCCGCATCGGTCCACTTTCCCTCGGGCTCGGCCACCGGCCGCACCACGGGACGAGGGCCCACCAGCGCCCGGTCGACCACCCGTCGCAAGAGCTTGCGGATCACGCGGTGAACCAGCCGCGGAGCACGCCCTCGGCCGGCATGTCGGCGGGCACGTAGAGGTCGTCCTCGCCGGGGAGATCGGTGAACCACTTCCACCACCAGCACCCGGCGAACCAGGGGCGCGCCGAGCAGGCCCGGAACAACGCCTCGTAGCCGCGTGCCTGCACCTCGGGGTCGAGCGGACCGGTGCCCGGGTCCCAGGGCTTCGCCGTCCCCAGTTCCACGGCCCGGTAGCCACACTCGGGAAACACCACCGGGCGCCCCCCGGCCGCCCTCTCGATGTTGTCGAGGTGGGGCCGCCAGCTCTCCACCAGCGCCTCCACCGTGCTGCCCGTGAGCGGGAAGTAGGCGTTGACCCCCACGAGATCGTAGGCATCCCAGTCGGCGAAGATCTCGTACTCCTCGTACCAGTTCGCCGCGTACATCAGCTTCCCGGGGAAAACGGCCCGGATCGCCTTCGCGACCTGGGCCCAGGCCCCGGGGTTCTGTCGCGAGGCGGAGGTGTATTCGAGGCCGGCGCAGTAGGTGGCGCAGCCGCTGTCGGCGGCCAGCCGCGCGTAGTGTACCGCGAACTCGGTGTAGCGCTCGAACCAGAGTTTCCAGCCGGCGGCGTCGAGCTCGATGTCGCCGTTGCCCTTGCCGGCCATGAACTGCCACGCCCAGAGGTGGGGCTTCATGGTGACGGTGAAGCCACGGTCGTGCAGGTTTCGCACCTCGGCGCGCAGGTCGTCGTCGGTCATCGTGGGGTCGCCGCCGTAGTTCACGTCGGGTCGCGACAAGGAGCGCGTGTAGGCGAAGGGATTGAGCGCCACGTCGCGCACGCCCAGCTCGTAGAGGCGGTTCGCCTGCGCCTTGCTACGCTCGCTGCCGTAGCCCCAGCCGCGCTGGTGCAGGTGGGCGAGGTTCATGCCGCGCACGAAGGCGGGGCCGAGGGGACGGGGGAGCGAGACTACGGGCTGGGGTTCGGTGGCCCCCTCCCCGCCTTCGGCCCCATCCGCTCCATCGGCCCCCTCCCGGCCTTCGGCCACCCTCCCCCGGCTTCGACGGGGGAGGGGCGCCGTGGTGCAAGCCACCAACCCCAGCAACAAGGCCCGCCGGTCGATCACAGCTCGCGATCGATGATCCAGCTCACCACCTTGCCGGACTTGCCGTCGAGGTTCGCGCTCATGCGCCAGGGCGTGTACACCACCTTGCCCTGGCCCGACTCGAACTCGAGCAGCATCGGCGAGTCCTTCTCCTCGCCGGTGTCCATGCCCTTGCGCCAGGGGGCATCGGCGCGGAGGAACACCTTGGTGTCGTCGCCGGCGGCATCGACCACCGGCCAGGCGTCGAGGTCGAGGTTCATCTCCACCGAGTCCTTGCCCAGCTCGTCTTCGAGGTTGTCGCTGGACACCTCGCACTTGAGCTCGCCGATCTCGCCGATCTGGGCGGCGTCGGGGTCGCTGCCGCCGAGGAAGTCGATCTTGTCGGGCCAGGTCTGCTCGATCACGTCGTACGACCAGTCGCTGGCAAACACCACGCCGCCGCCCTTCACGTATTCCTTGAGCGCCGCCTGCACCGCGTCGACGTCGGCCTGGGCGCTGCCGTCGGCGCTGTAGAAGATGCCGTCCTCGAGGTGGCCGCCGGCGAAGAAGATCGCGTCGTAGAGCCCCATCTCCACCGGGTTCTGGAGGAACTGGAGCAGCTCCGAGCCCGTCTGGCCGTTCACCAGGTGGTAGCCGCCGATGCCCACCGTCTCGAGCACCTTGTCGAACTCGTCGAAGTCGCCGGTGACCACTGCCACTTCCACGTCGGCCGACCCGGTGCAGGCCTCCAGCGGCACCTCGGTTTCCCGGCCATCGGAGATGGTGGCGGTGAACACGTCGATCGTGGTGGACCCGTACTGGATGTACACCTCGTAGGTGCCGTCGTCGAGGTCGTCGAGAACCCAGTAGCCCTCGGCGTCGGAGGTGGTCTTCCGCGTGTCGCGGAGCTTGCCCTGCTCGTCGATGATGTGGGTGTAGACGCTGGCGCCCTCGAGCCACACGTAGCGGGTGGGGTCGCACACCCGGCCCACGAGGCTGCCATCGCCGTGGCCGTAGCGGTCGGCCACGTGCTGGAGACCGCTGTCGGAGTTGCAGGCGGCGAGCGCCAGCGACAAGATCAGGAAGGAACGCATCAGTAGGACCTCCCGGGGACGAGCACGTAGATGTCGAGGGTGTCGAGCAGCACCGTGCCGTCGCCCAGGACGTTGAGCGTGAGCGCGTACACCTGGTCGGTCTCGGCGGCGGCCACGGCGCCGCGGAAGGTGATCTCGAAGTCGAGCTTCTGGCCGTTGGCGCTCGAAGAGAGCGTGTAGCTCTCGGGGTCGATCGACTTCACGAAACCCCAGTCGTCGCCCTCCACCTGGAGCACCACCTCGCTGAACTGCACGCTGTCGACGAGGTCTTCGATGGCGTCGACGATGGTGGTGCGGAGCGACGATGAGCTGCCGGTCCACGTGAACACGAGCTGGTCGTCGGCGCGGCCGTCACCATCGGTGTCGGCGTAGGAGCTCGTCTGCGTGGCGAGGTCTTGCATCTGCGACTTGGCGGTGCTGCCGCCCACCGAGATGCCGATGAGGTAGGCGTTGAGGTTGCCTGCCGCGCGCACCACGTCGTCGCTGCCCCCGTCGAGCGGGCAGCCGCCGGGCGAGCCGTTGTAGCTCCGGTTGGTGCTGTCGGGATCGCGCATGTAGTTGTCGGTGGCGTAGACGATCACCGGCAGCGCGAAGTCGCGGAAGCCCATGCCGCCGTTGGTGCCGATGCCGGCCACGCTGCTGTCGTAGTTGTCGCCCGCGCTGCCGCCGAAGGGGTCGGAGCCGCTGGCGATGAAGGGGAGCACGTCCTTGCTGGAGTTGTAGCTCCCGTTGCAGTCCATGTCGTAGCCGCCGCCGTTGAGCGCCTGGTAGAGCGCCTCCATCGAGCCCTCGGGGCCGTCCATGCCGTTGTGGACCCGGAGGCTCGACAGCTTGCTCTGGACGTTCGACGTGTTGGTGGTGATCGGCTGCACCAGCGAGTAGATCAGGTCGCCGCTGGTGCCGTAGGAACCGTAGTTGTAGTCGTCGAAGGTCGCGACGCCATACTGCGCGTCGGGGAGCGTGGCCGAGAGCTGCGACACGATCTGGGCGAACTCGCCGGCCATGCCGTTGAGCGTGCTGGTCATGGAGCAGGTGGTGTCGAGCAGGAAGCCGATGTCGCCGGCGGAGACACTCAGCGTGAACTCGAAGCTCTCCTCGACGTTGGTGCGCTCCTCCACCGTCACGTAGATGCCCTCGATCACGCTGGAGCTGTCGTCGGGGTCGGAGCCGGCGGTGAGCTCGGCGCCGTCGGTGTAGCTGTCGCCGTCGGTGTCGGCGTCGTAGGGGTCGGTGCCGTGGAGCGACTCCTGGGCGTCGGGGATGCCGTCGCCGTCGGCGTCGGTGTCGGCGCCGTCCCACATGCCGTCGCCATCGGTGTCGGCGGCCTCCTCGCCGTCGCCCACCTCCTGCGCGTCGGAGAAGCCGTCGCCGTCGCTGTCGTCGTCGAGGTAGTCGGGGGTGCCGTCGCCGTCGAGATCGCGCGGCTCGCTGTCCCAGGCGCTGGTGCCGGCCTCCTCCGCGTCGGAAGCGCCATCGCCGTCGCTGTCGTCGTCGCGGTAGTCCTCGATGCCGTCGCCGTCGTGGTCGACCACGGCGCACTCGGCGCCGATCTCGGTGGTATCGAGGAGCCCGTCGCCGTCGTCGTCGAGGTCGGCGAAGTTGCGCACGCCGTCGCCGTCGGGGTCCATGCTGCCCTCGCTGCCGTCGGGGATGCAGTTGGCGTCGCTGTCGAGGTCCTGGAAGTCGGGCGTGCCGTCGAGGTCGCTGTCCCAGGGCAGGGTGAGCACGTCGTCGTCGCCGGCCTCGATGGCGTCTTCGATGCCGTCCTCGTCGCTGTCCTTGTCCTGGTAGTCGGGGAGATCGTCGCCGTCGGTGTTGGTGGCCTCGAGCCCCTCGGCGTTCTGCGGGTCGACGTAGCCCTCGTCGAGGTCGAGGATGGTGTCCTCGTCTTCGTCTTCCCAGGTGACCAGCTCGTTGGGCTCGTCGCCGCCGCTGCCGGCCGTGCCGGTGCAGGCAAAGAGCAGGATGGTCGGGGCGAAAGCGGGGAACGCGCGCATGGGGCCTCCGCGGGGCCATCGATAGTATCGCGAATGACCACCACCTGCGCATACATTTGCGCGATACGCGCCGGAGCCGATGGGCTGGGTAGCCAACATCTTCCTTGTCGTGCTCTCGCTGGTGGCGGCGGGGGGGCTCGGCGCCTACCTCGCGGCGCGACTGGCCTTCAAGACGGCCGGGAAAGTGCGGAGAATGCCTGTTGTTCGCAAGATCCCGCTGATCGGCGTGCGCCCGCCGGAGCCGCCCAGGCCGCTCGATCACGACCTGCGCGCCTACCCCGACCGGCTCCTGGCCCTCGAGGCGCGGCTCGCTGGTCGCCATGCCGAGGTGCAAGCGCAGATGCGGCTCCTCGCCGACCGCCGCGCCGAGGTGGGCAACAAGCCCGACCGTGCCGACCTCGTGGCCCGCTACGACGAGGACATCGGCCACCTGGACCGGCGTGCCTCCAGCATGCGCCGGGTGACGGCCCTGCTCTGGCGCACCCGGTCGATCCTGGTGTTGCGCGTGTTCCAGGCCGTCACCGGGCGCTTGCGACCGAAGCTGCCGGCCCTGCCCGACAACAGCCGCGCCCTGTCCCGCGGCGATCTCGGGCGGGCCCGCGGCACCTACGGCGAGGCCGCCGCCGCCGTCCGCTTCTACATCGACGACCTGCGCGAGCGCCTGCGCGCGCTCGACGAGGTGGTGCCCACGCCCCCCGGCGCCGCCGACGTCGACGAGTCCATGCGCGCGGCCGTGGCGACGGAGCTCGAGCGGGTGCGGGCCAGCCACCAGGACATGCTCGCCCGCATGGACCGCCTTGCCGACAACCTCACCTGGCTCGGCGACCACGCCGGCACCCTGCAGGTGGTCGACGACGAGGTGGCGCTCCCGGCCGCGGGCCCGCACGGCGAGAGCGCCGCGCACCTGCTGGAAGAGGTCGACAGCGCCGTGAGTGCGCTCAACGCGCTGGCCGGTGCCGTGGATCGTCACCTCGCCGACCGCGTGGCCACCGAGCGGGCCCTCGACGAGCTCGCCGACGACGTGAGCAAGCTGGAAACGCAGGGCCTGGAGGCGCAGGCCGCCGCCGAGGCGGAGATCGAGGTGGCGCGCATCGTGGAGGGATTCTCGTCGTGATCGCAGAGCTCGAAGTCCTCGCCCCCGGCGAGGCGCTGTTCGACATGGACGGCACCCTCATCACCCACGACATCGCCGAGAGCTGCCTCCGCCGGGTCGATCGGATGGACCATCGCAACGCGATGACGGAAGGCCATGCCAGCGTGTTCGACCACTACATGTCGATCCCCGACTACATCGGCCAGTGCAAGTACGCGGCGCTCGCCCTCGGCGGCCTGCGCGTGGCGCAGGTGGAGCAGATGGTCGACGACGCGTTTGCCAGCGGCGACAACGAGCCGGTGGCCGCGGTGGTGGAGCTGGCGCACTGGATGTCGCAGCGGCACCGCGTGTGGCTGCTCACCGGGAGCCCGGAGATCCTCGGCGAGATCGTGGCCCGGCGCCTCGGCCTGCGCCGCTGGTTCGGCATCAAGGTGCCGCTCGACGGCGACGTGCTCCGCACCGAGACCTACGGCGTCGTGACCGCCGACGTGGGCAAGGTGGAGGCCGCCTGGGTGATGACCGGGCGAGTCCCGGTGTTCGCCATCGGCGACAGCAAGCACGACTTGCCGCTGTTGCGGCACGCCAGGGTGGCCCGCACCTGCGGGAAGTCGGCCGGGGTGGAGTTCCCCGCCTACCCGTAGTGGCGCGCCGGGGTTAGCCGCGCGGCTTTCGGTACGAGGTCTGCTGATGAACCGGGTCGAAGCCGCGATCAACGAGGGACGCTGCGTTCTCATCTTCGGCGGCAAGGTGCTCCAGGACGCCGAGACGCTGGGCGAGCTGCGCCGCCGCCCCCAGGTGCCCGCCACCGTGCTCTCCGGCGAGGTGCCTAGCCCCGCCGCCAAGCTCGACGCCAGCGTGCTGGCGCCGGCTACGAGCAAGGAAGGCGGCGTCATCTGTCTCGTCGAGGCCGAGGGCCCCGACAGCATCGGCCTCGGCCAGCTCGCCAACATCATCCAGGTTGCCCCGCACAAGCCGCGGCTGGTGGTGGCGGCGCGCGCTTTCAACCCCTTCGCGCTCCCGGCCGCCCTGCGCACGCTGAAGCTCGAGCACGAGAAGTCCAAGCCCCGCGACTTCCTCTTCAAGCTCCCGGTGCCCACGGCCGCCCCGGTGGCGGTCGTGGCCCCCGAGGCCCCGAAGAAGAAGTCCTCGGCGCCGAAGATCGCCTTCGTGGGCCGCGAGGCCGAGCTGGCCTTCCTCGCCGAGCACACCACCGGGCCGGTGGTGGTGGCCGGTCCTCCCGGCGTGGGCAAGCGCTGGCTGGTGGAGAGGGCACTTTCCGGGGCATCCAACCGCGCCCCCGACTTCGTCCTCGGCTGGGGCTCGGAGGCCGACTCGCTCTACGCGCGCATCGCCGTGCTCGCCAAGGAAGCCGGTGACGCCCGCCTCGGCGAGGCGCTGAACAAGCCCGATGCCCGTCCCGTGCCGTCGGCGCTGGCGCAGCTCGCGGTGGAGAGCCTCGCCAACGTCGATGCCACCTTCGTCGTCGACCGCCTCGATGCGGTGATGCGTCGCGATGGCACCTTCCATCGCGAGGGACGGCTGGAGCTGCTCCTCCGCGCGCTGCTGACCGGGCAGTACAAGGCCCGCGTCGTCTTCCTCAGCACGATCCACCCTCGTTTCTACCGGGAGGGCGAGGGACTCTCGCTGCCCGTGCTCGATCTCTCGGGGGTCAAGGGCAAGGAGCTCCACGAGATCTTCGAGGCCTACCGCGTGGAGGACTTCCCCCGGGAGAACTTCGGGCCGATCTCCGAGCGCATCCACGGCCACCCGCTCGCCGCCCGCATGTTCGCGGTGGCGGTGCGCGATCCCGAGGCCCGCGACGAGATCCTGGAGTCGGCGCGCTTCCTCAAGATGGACGACGTCGCCGATCTCGACGCGGTGAAGCGGCGCATCCAGAAGACGGTCCAGGGCCTCACCGACGAGGAGCGGCACGACCTCGCGCTCCTCGCGCACTTCCGCCAGCCCTTCACCGCCACCGACTCCGAGCTCACCGGCGTCAAGCGCGAGTCGCGACTCAACCTGCTGGGCAAGGGCCTGCTCGACATGGTGCCCGACGAGGCACGCGAGCGCACCTTCTACGTGCACCGGCTCGTGGCCGAGGCCTTGCCGCGCCAGGAGACGACCCTGTTCGACCTTTGCGAGGCCCTCGGCAACCAGTACAACGCCGCCTCGCGCAAGGAAAAGGGCATCAAGGCGCTGGCCCTCGCACAGGAAGGCAACCGCCTGCTCTTCGAGGCCCACCGCACCCGCGACCGGGCGCGGATGCCCCACCCCGACCACGACCCCGCGGTGGAGGCCATCCGGGGTCTCATCCGCAGTCGCAAGCCGCGCTTCGACCTCGCGCAGCAGCGCCTCGCCGAGCTGCTCGGCACCGACCCGGCCAACACCGAGGCAAACCTGCTGAAGGCGGAGCTGCTCGCCGTCACCAAGGCCAAGAACGACGAGGTCCTCGCCGCGCTCGCCACCGCCGAGAAGCACCCCACGCCCGAGGTGTTCCACGCCGGTTGCGACTTTGCCGCCGAGCGCGCCGGTGGACGCAAGGGCGCCATCGCCGTGCTGGAGCGCGGTTGCACCGCCTTCCCCGAGAACGCTCGCATGAAGCGCCGCCTCGCGGGCCTGCTCGCCGATGCCAACCGCCTGGAGCAGGCGGCCACGGTGCTCCAGGAGGCGATGGCGCTCGAGCCGATGATGCCCGACACCTACGGCCTGCTGGGCGAGATCTACCTGCGCATGGGTCGCGACCACTTCGACAAGGCCGCCGAGGCCCTCGCCGAGGCCCGCCGGCTCGACCCGAACAACACGCTGCACATGTCCCGGCTCGGCGCGCTCCTCGTCGAGACGGCCGACGGCGACGCGGCGAGGCTCGACGAGGCGCAGAAGCTCCTCGAAGACGCCGTGGCCGCCGACAAGAAGAACTACGGCGCGCACCTGTTCCTCGGGCGCCTCATCATCGACCGCGGCGGCGACCTCGACCGCGCCAACTGGCTCTTGAAGACCGCCTCGGCGCTGGTGGAGCGCGCCAACGCCCCGATGGTGGAGCGTGCCCGCATCGCCGCCCGCAAGCAGCTCTGGCCCGAGGCGGAGGCCCTCCTGGAGAAGGCGCAGAAGGCCGACCCGGGCGACTGGCACGTGTTCTACGCGCGCGCCGAGATGTTC
>VGRQ01000017.1 GCA_016875315.1 Deltaproteobacteria bacterium
CGGCCCTCGGCCAGCCCGCGCCCCCGGCGGCCGGCCCGCGCGCGCTCGTCGCCTACGCGCTTGCCCCCGGCGTGGTGCTCAGCATCGACCCCGCCCAGGTGCCCGACCCGGCCGCCCTCGCCCATCTTCTCGCCACAACCCTCTCGAACAGGAGCAACCCATGAGCCTCGCCATCGCCCCCACCCTCCCCTGTCCCGACCCCGACCCGCGCGGGCTCGGCGGCCTGATCGCCCTGGCCGGCCGCAAGGAGCTACCCCTGCCGCTGCGGGAGGTGCGCGTGCGCGCCGAGATCGCCGGGAGCCTCGCCCGTACCGTCGTGGAGCAACGCTTCGCCAACACGCTCGACCGCCCCATGGAGGCCGTCCACATCTTCCCGCTCCCGCCCAGTGGCGCCGTCACCGAGGTGGAGCTCTGCTGCGGCGAGCTGGTGGTTCGCGCCGAGTGTCGCGAGCGCGAGGAGGCGGAGCGCACCTTCGCCGAGGCCCGCCACTCGGGGCACCGCGCCGCGCTGCTCACCCAGGAGCGCGCCGACGTGCACACGCTGCGCGTCACCAACCTGCCCCCGGGCGAGGAGGTGCGCGTGCGCATCGTGGCGGTCGAGCAGATCGAGGCCGAGGACGGCCTCCTGCGCTGGCGCTTTCCCACCGTGGTGGCTCCCCGCTACATGCCTGGTCGCGACACGGGACACCAGGGCCCCGGCGCCTCGCCCGACACCGACCGCGTGCCCGACGCCTCGCGCATCGCGCCGCCGCTTCGACTCGAAGGCGGCACCCGGCTCGACCTCGAGGTGAGCTTCGCCAGCCCGCCGGCCCGGCTGGAATCCTCGCTGCACGCCCTCAAGATGGAGTTCGATGGCGGCCTGCGGGTGGCCCCGAGCGGCGCCCCCACCAGCAACCGCGACTTCGTCCTCGGCTTCGCCTTCGTCCCGAGCGGCGGCATGCGGGCGTGGACCGACGGCACGCACACCCTCGCGGTGATCGAGCCGCCCGCCATCGCCCCGCCGGCGATGCCCCGCGACGCGTTCTTCGTGGTCGACATCTCGGGCTCCATGGGCGGCACCAAGATGGCGGCCGCGAAGAAGGCCCTCCGCACCGCCCTGCGCGGGCTCGTGCAGGGCGACCGCTTCAACGTGATCGCCTTCGACGACCGCGTGGAGACCTTCGCCCCCGATCTCGTGGACTACGCCGAGACCAGCCTGCAGAAGGCCGACCAGTGGGTGTCGCGACTCGCGGCCCGCGGGGGGACGGAGATGCTCGAGCCGCTCAAGCTCGCCCTCGCCGGCAACCGACCCCCTGGCCGCCTGCGCACCGTGCTCTTCGTCACCGACGGGCAGGCGGGCAACGACCAGGAACTCGTGGCCGCCGTGGCCAACCGCGCCCAGGGCGCGCGGCTCTTCCCCCTCGGCATCGACACCGCCGTGAACCAGGCGCTCCTGGAGCGACTCGCCCGGGTGGGCGGCGGTGCCTGCACGCTGTGCGCGCCGAGCGACGACATCGAGGCGGTGGTGGCCCGCATCGAGGCACGCTTCGGCTCGCCGCTGGTCGACGGCATCAAGGTCGAGGGCATCACGTCGCGACCGGAACCCCGCACGCTCTTCGCGGGACAGCCGATCTCCGTGTACCTCGAGGGCAGCCCTGCCCAGGTGCGCGCCTCGTCCCCGGGGCAATCCTGGGAGACCACGCCCGCCCGCGTGACGACGCCGATCGCCGCGCTCTTCGCGCGCGACCGCGTGCTCTCGCTGGAAGACCGCCTCGTGCTGAAGCCCTTCGAGGAGGAGGCCCTGCGCCCCGAGATCGTCCGCACCGCGCTCGCGGCCGGGATCGCGTCGCGCTTCACCGCCTTCGTGGCGGTGGAGACCACGCGCACGGTGAGCGGCGAGCGGGTGGAGGTGGTGCAGCCGGTGGAACTGCCCGCCGAGTGGGACAGCGCCTTCCTCGCCGCGCCGGCGGGCGCCGCGCCGATGATGGTGGCCTGCGCGGCACCGCCTCCCAGCCCGGCGCCCACGCGAGGCCGTGGCATGGTCCAGGCCGCGATGGACTTGTTCCGCGGCGGCCCGCCGGCGCCCATGGACAGCGGCGACGACGACGGCATCGACGCGATGTCCCTGCACGAGAGCGTCGCCCCGAGCTTCCCTCCTGCTCCCGGCCGCCACGCCGCGAAGCCGAAGCAGGCCCCGGCCGCCGACCCTGCCGCCGCGCTCGCCGCCACGCAGTCGGCCGACGGCTCCTGGGGACAAGACCTCCGCCGTACCGCCGCCGCGCTCCTCGCGCTCGTGAAGCTCGGCCACACCCGCCAGTCCGGGCTCCGCAAGCGCACCGTCCAGAAGGCGGCCCAGTGGTTGTCGCGACAGAGTGACTCGCTCGCCCAGCAGGTGCTCGCGCTGCTCGCCGCCGCCGAGCGCGGCGAGGCCGTCGACCTCGCGCCCTTCGCGGACTTGAAGAGCGCGGGCGCCGAGGGGGCGGCGCTCGCGGAAGGCTGTAGGCTGTAGGCTGGAGGCTGGAGGCTGGAGGCTGGAGGCTGGAGGCTGGAGGTCCCGAGCGACCACGTGACGTGCATCCTCGTGACTCGCCGCCGCGACCGCCGCCCGTCGACCGCCGCCCGCCGTGCGCAAAAGCCCCCGAGTCGCCGAAAACCAGCCTACAGCCTAACCCCTACAGCCTACAGCCTCTCAAACCACCCCCAGCTCCCGCCCCACCTCGACAAACGCCGCCACCGCCCGGTCGACCTGCTCGGGCGAGTGCGCGGCGGAGAGCTGGACGCGGATGCGCGCCTGGCCCCTCGGGACCACGGGGAAGGAGAAGCCAATCACGTAGATGCCTCGCTGGAGCATGCGGTCGGCCATCTCGGTGGCGAGACGGGCGTCGCCGAGCATGATGGGGACGATGGGGTGCACCCCGGGACGGATCTTGAACCCAGCGGCGGTCATCGCCTCGCGGAAGCGCATCGTGTTTGCCTCCAGGCGGTCGCGCCGCTCGGTCGACGCCGAGAGCATCTCCAGCACCTTCAGCGCCGCGCCCACGATCGGCGGCGCCACGGTGTTGCTGAACAGGTACGGTCGCGAGCGCTGCCGCAACAGCTCGACGATCTCCTTCTTGCCGCTGGTGAAGCCCCCCTGCGATCCGCCCAGCGCCTTGCCGAGCGTGCTCGTCACCACGTCGACCCGCTCCATCACCCCGCAGTGCTCGATGCTGCCGCGGCCGGTGCGCCCCACGAAGCCGGTGGCGTGGCTGTCGTCGACCATCACCGCCGCGCCGTGTTTCTCGGCGATGTCGCAGATCTTGTCGAGCGGGGCGATGTCGCCGTCCATCGAGAACACGCCGTCGGTGGCGACGAGCTTGACGCGGGCGCTCGCCACCTCGCCGAGCTTGCGGTCGAGGTCGTCGAGGTCGAGGTGCTTGTAGCGCAGTCGCTCGGCCTTGCAGAGCCGGATGCCGTCGATGATCGAGGCGTGGTTGAGCTCGTCAGACACGATGGCGTCGCCCTCGCCGCACAGCGTCTCGAACAGTCCCCCGTTGGCGTCGAAGCACGAGGAATAGAGGATGGTGTCTTCCGTCCGCAGGAAACGCGAGACGGAGGCCTCGAGCTGCTTGTGGATGTCCTGGGTGCCGCAGATGAAGCGCACGCTGGCGAGGCCGAGCCCGTGGCTCTGCAGGGCCTCCCCGGCGGCGGCCACCAGCTCGTGGTGATCGGCGAGGCCAAGGTAGTTGTTGGCGCAGAAGTTCAGCACTTCCTGGCCACCCTGCACGCGGATGGTGCTGTCTTGCGGGGAGACGATCACCCGCTCCCGCTTGTAGGTGCCGGCCTCGCGAATGCCGTCGAGTTCAGACTGGAGCTTGGTGCGGAGCGCGTCGTACATGCGCCCGCCGTCTATTCCCCCAGCGCGCTCGCCGCCGCGTTGCCGCCCGCCACGCGCCCCGACCAGTAGCAGGCGTTGACGCTCCCCGAGAAGCCGTCGCCGCCACCGCCGCCGAGCACCATGCCCGTCACCTCGCCGGCCGCGTACAAGCCGGGGATCACCTCGCCGGTAGAGGTCAGCACGTGCGCGCTCGCATCCGTGGCCACGCCACCGAAGGCCTTGGCCAGGCCCGGGGTGAGCCGCACCGCCACGAAGGGCGCGCCGTCGATCGCCTCCTCCGGCTCGGGCTCGCGGCCGAAGGCGTCGGCGGTGCCGGTGTAAGCGGCGGTGTTGTACGCGTCGAGCGTGGCGGCGAAGGTGTCGGGGTCGAGACCCGCCAGCGTCGCCACCTCCGCTGGGTCGTCGCCCAGGAACACGTCGCCGCTGCCGAGATCCTGGACATCGGGAATCGAGAGCATCTCCGGCTCGTCGACCACCACCCAGTTGTAGGCCGGTCGCATGAAGGTGAGGTTCTCGGCGTTCGGGCCCGACGTGATGCCGTACACGTCGCCGCTCGGCAGCTGGTCGAAGAGGTCGAAGGACCTGATCCACTCCTCGTCGATGAAGCGGTTGCCGGTGCTGTCGACGAGCACCATGCCGTCGGGCATGAAGGCCACCAGCGCCTCTCCCTCTGCCTCGGCGGGGTCCTGGAGGGCGTGGACGTACATCCCGATGTCTTCCATCCGCAGCGAACCCGCCCCGGCCAGGTCGAGGAAGGGGAGACCGCCGCCGTTGGAGGAGGGGTTGGCCTCGTAGAGCAGGTCGCGGTCGGCCAGCGCGGGGACGGCCGCGTCGACGCGGTCGCGATTGCGGAGGAACCCGCCGGTGGCGATCACCACGGCCCCGGCGCCGGTGGCGCCTTCCTCGCCGGTGACAGTGTCGCGCCAGCGCACCCCCACCACCACGCCGTCGGCCATCACCGGCTCGGTCACCTCCACGCCGAGGCGCAGCTCGGGCTCGTAGCCCTCGGTAAAGGTGGGCCAGGGGTCCTCGTCCCAGCCCATCTGGTGCAGGCGGGCCACCGAGCCGGCGTCGAGGTCTTCCATCGGGCCGATGATCTCCGCGCCCTTGGCCTCGAGCCACTCGAGGTTGGCGCCGCTGTTGGTGATGAAGGCAACGACGCCCTCGCTCGCGTTGGCGCCGGTGATCTCGGGCCACTCGGCGATGGCCGCCTCCACCGAGTCGTCCACGCCCTCCGCCGCCTGCCAGCGGGTATCCGCGCCGAACACCAGGCCTGCGAGGCGCATCCCCATGCCGGCCTCTTCCTCGCGCTCGAACACGATCACCGTGGCCCCGGCGTCCATCGCGGCAACCGTGGCAGCCGCCCCCGCCGGGCCGGTGCCGACCACGATCACGTCGACGGTGGTGTCGTAGATCACGGGCTCGCCGCTGTCGCCGCTATCGGTGTCGCCGCTGTCGCCCCCGGAGTCGCCGCCGCTGTCGGTGTCGGCCACGGGGCCGCTGTCGGCCGGAGTGTCGATCGATTCCTTGGGCTCGTCGCCCGTACACGCGAGAAACAACCACATGGCGCCCAATCTAGCCGGCGAACTTGATGACCACCTTCGGATGCCTGCCGATCATGCCCTCGAAGGCCTGGCGTTCCCAGTCGCGGATGTCGACGAGCGTGTCGCGACCGCCCTCGAGGATCACCTTCCAGATCGCGTCCTGGATGCCGTTCTGGCGATCTTCCAGCAGGCGACGGGTGATCTCCCAGGTGCCGAAGATCTGGCGACCGACGATGCCGTGGAGTTGCAGCCCGTCCATCACCACCCGGTGAGCGTCCTCGATGACCGCGTCGCCGTTCTTCACGCCGAACAGCACCACGTGACCACCGCGGCGAACCGCCTTGATGGCGTTGTTCATCGAGGAGTTGAAGCCCGCCATCTCGAGTGCCACGTCGACCCCCACCCCATCGGTCAACTCGCGGATCGCCTCGCGCAAGGCCGGGTCGCTCGCGTTGGGTCGATCGGGCTGCGCCTGCGGCACCAGGACCGTGTCGCAACCGAGCTGCCGCGCCATCTCCGCGTGCTTCGGGTCGACCTCGACGCCGATGATCTTGGTGGCGCCCATGCCGCGGGCGATGAGCACGGCGAACAGCCCGATGGTGCCGCAGCCGAAGATGGCGACGGTCTTGCCGCGCAGGTCGGTGGCCTGGCAGGCGTGGACCGCGTTGCCGAAGGGCTCCTGCACCGCCGCCACCTCGGGACGGATCCGGGCAAGGTCGGTCTTCCACAGGGACTTCGCGGGCAGTTTCAGGTACTCGGCAAAGCAGCCGTCCATGGAGATGCCGATGATCTTGTCGCGCGCGCACACGTGGCTGTCGCCCACCCGGCACTGGTGGCACACCCCGCAGATGATGTGCGACTCCGTGGAGACCACGTCGCCGGGCTGGTAGCCGTACTTCTCCGTCACCCGGCTCCCCACCTCCACGATCTCTCCGAGCAGCTCGTGACCCACCACGCGGGTGGTCTTGTGCTCCTCGCGCAGCGATCCCCCGATCATGTCGCCGAAGGCCTTGCGCCACCAGATGCCGCGGTCGCTGCCGCAGAAGCCGGCGTACTTCACGCGGATGATGACGGAGGACCGGTCGGCCTCGCCGGGCTGATCGAGCCGGGGGACAGGCACGCGCTCCTTGACCAGGCCGGTGGAACGGTTCCACCCGTCGCGTTCGGAGTCGAAGGTGAGGGCCCACATCGTGTCGGACATCGGCGGGCGCTATCACGTAGGCTGTAGGCTGTAGCGCATAGGCTGTAGGACCTGAGTGTCGGCGGCTACGGCCGTCGCCGGTGACGCGCGGCGTCGCCCGCTGGAGGCCGGCGGTGGATGCCCGGCGGCACGGCGGCCGTGGCTGGCGCGGTGACGAAACAGCGCCCCGGGGCCTACAGCCTAGCTCCTACAGCCTAACTCCTGGCTACGGCCGGCTCCGGCCCAGCCGCTCGTGCGCCCCGGCGAAGTCGTCGCCGAGGAAGCTCGCCGCGAGGTTGAGATCGCCGGCGAGCAAGGCGCCGGCCATCACGCAGGCCAGCTCGCGTGCCGAGCGGGCGCCGATGATGCGCTGGCACTCGGCGGCAGTGCCCTTCTGCGTGCCGCCGCCGACCGTGGCCGCGTGGAGCGAGGGCAGGTCGAGCGTGGCCACGAGCTCGCCCCCGTCGTCTTCCAGCGACAAGGTACACGCGCAGCTCTCGGCGGTGTAGGCGGCGTCTTGTCCCGTGGCCACGTAGATCGCGGCCAGGCCGTTGGCCACCTGGAGGGCGTGGTTGGCGGTACCCATGCGCGCGTAGGCGAGCTGGTAGTCGGCCCACAGGTGGGCGAGGGCCGCCGACGTGGTGCGCAGTCGCGCGGCGACCACGCTCGCGGGCACCCGCACCGACGCCACCACCCAGCGGCCGCGCCAGTGACGGGTCGACGCCCGCTTCTCGGGGTCGTAGCCGTGGAGCGCCACGCGCGTGGGTGCCGTGGCCGACGAGATCGCCCCCACCACGGCCTGCGCGGCCCGGTTCACCATGTTGGCACCCTGGGCGTCGCCGGTGTGCATGCGCAGCGTCAACAACAGGCGTTGGCCAAGGATCTCCCCGTGGAGCTCCGTCACCTTGCCGTGCCGCGTGGTGGCCTCGGCGGCCGTCACGAGCGCGCCGCGGTGGGCGTCGACCCAGCGCCCGGCGGCGATCGCCTCGTCGAGCCCCGGGTAGGCCAGCAGGGGAAAGAGCGCGTAGCCCTCGCGCATCACCCGCACCCGCGCGCCCCCCGACTCCGCGATGACCTTCATGCCTCGCTGGTAGCTGGCCACCATCGTGCCCTCGGTGGTGGCGAAGGGCACGGTGTAGCTCCCCTCGGCATCGCCACGCAGCACGAGTGGGCCGGCGATGCCGACGGGCACCTGGGCGTAGCCCACCATGCCCTCCACGTTGCCTCGTGCCGACGCGGGATCCACCGGCACCCCGGCGAGATGGGGAAGTTCGAGGCCCGTGTACGCGCGGCGCGCCGCCAGCGAGGCCGGGGCCAGGTCGTCGCCGGGATCGCGGGGCGGGCTCGACTTCACGCGCGCCCTTAGCCCCCGCCGCCGCTCCGCGGTATCCTGTGGGCCCTCCCCGGTGTGGACCATGTGGATCGCGCAACTGCTTGTCGCTTGCGACGCGACCGATACCGGCGCGGAGGACTTCCGCCCGAGCGTGCAGATCACCTCGCCCGGCGAGGGGGGGAGCATCGTCGAGGGCGCCACCGTGAGCTTCGTCGGCATCGTGTCCGACGACAACGACGACGCCGAGGCCCTGAGCCTCATCTGGACCCTCGATGGCCTCGAGACCCTCACCGGGAGCACCGCCTGGGAAGGCGACGCCGTCTTCTTCACCCCCGAGGCCGATCTCTCCGTCGGCGAGCACGGTCTTCGCCTCACCGCCATCGACACCGCCGGCAACGTGGGCTCCGACGACGCCAGCTTCTCCGTGGTCGACAACGAGGCCCCGGACGTCACCTTCGTTTCTCCGCTCTCGGGCGACCGCTACATCGTGGGCGACAACGTTACCGTCGAGGTGGAGGTCGAGGACGACGAGGACGACTTGTCGCGACTGTCATTCACATGGGGCGGCAGCGCGGCCGAGGGCGCCGATCTCCCCGCGAGCCCCGACAGCAACGGCCACGCCATCGTCGTGATCACGCCGCCAGCGGGCGACCACGACCTGTCCCTCACCGTGGTCGATACCAACGGCGCCAGCGCGACCGAGCTCGTCACCTTCGAGGTGGTCGATGGCGACGAGGACGGCGACGGCTTCCTCGCCCCCATCGACGGCGGCGAGGACTGCGACGACACCGACGCGGCCGTCAATCCCGACGCCACCGAGACCTGCAACGACACCGACGACGATTGCGACGGCGACACCGACGAGGGCTTCGATAGCGACAGCGACGGCCTCGCCGACTGCTACGACACCGAGAAGTGCGACAACAAGGACAACGACGGCGACGGGCAGGTAGACGAGGACGACGCCGCCGACGCCCAGACCTGGTACTACGACGCCGACGGCGACGGCTACGGCGACGCGGCGATGCCGATCGTGGCCTGCGACCAGCCCCTCGACACCGCCAGCAACGACGAGGACTGCGACGACAGCGAGGCCACCGTCAACCCGGGCGCCCGCGAGGACGACTGCACCGATCCCAACGACTACAACTGCGACGGCGCCACCGGCTACGCCGACAACGACGGCGACGGCGCCGCCGCCTGCGCGGACTGCGACGACACCGACGCGAGCGTGTACCCCGGGCAGGTGGAAGTCTGCGACGACATCGACAACGACTGCGACGGCACCACCGACGGCGAGAGCGCCATCGACGCCTTCGTGAGCTACGCCGACGCCGACGGCGACGGCTACGGCGACAGCTCCAGCATCGTCACCGAGTGCAGCATCCCGGCGGGCCACGTGGCCACCGGGGGCGACTGCGACGACAGCGACGACGCCGTCAACCCCGCCGCCACCGAGTCCTGCAACGAGGTCGACGACGACTGCGATGGCGCCACCGACGACGACGACACCTCCGTCACCGGCCAGCGCACGTGGTATCGCGACGCAGACGACGACGGCTACGGGGAGACCTCCACTACCCTCGACGCCTGCGACGAGCCGAGCGGCTACACCAACCGATACGGCGACTGCGACGACGCCGACAGTGATTTCCACCCCGGCGCCAGCGAGTCCGACTGCTCGGATCCAAACGACTACAACTGCGACGGATCCACCGGCTTCGACGACAACGACAGCGACGGCTACGCCGCCTGCGAGGAGTGCGACGACGGCGACTCTGCGATCAACCCCACCGCCGTGGAGGTGTGCGACGACGTCGACAACGACTGCTCGGGCGACATCGACGGGGCCGACGCCACCGACGCGAGCACCTGGTATGCCGACGCCGACGGCGACGGCTACGGCGACAGCGGCTCGACGACCCTCGACTGCGAGGCCCCGGCCGGCTTCGTGGGCGACGACACCGACTGCGACGACAGCCGCGACGACGTGAGCCCCGGCGCGTCGGAGCGGTGCGACAGCGCCGACACCGACGAGGACTGCGACGGCGTGGCCGATGACAGCGACAGCTCGACGAGCAGTAGCTCGAAGTCCACCCTCTACCGCGACGCCGACACCGACGGCTACGGCGACGCCTCCACGTCGGTTCTCGCTTGCGACGGAGCCACCGGCTACGCGGTGAACGCCGGCGACTGCGACGACAGCGACGCCGCCGTCAACCCCGGCGAGCTGGAGCTCTGCGACAGCGCCGACACCGACGAGGACTGCGATGGTCTCGCCGACGACGACGACACCAGCGCCACCGGGCAGTCGCGCAGCTACGCCGATGCCGACGGCGACAGCTACGGCAACGCCTCCGCCGCGACCCTGGCCTGCGACGCCCCCGCCGGCAACGTGAGCAACGACGACGACTGCGACGACACCGACGCCGCCATCAACCCCGCCGCCACCGAGGCCTGCGACGGCGACGACAACGACTGCGACGGCAGCACCGACGAGTCCGGCGCCACCGGCGAGACCACCTGGTACCGGGATGCGGACCGCGACGGCTACGGCACCCCGTCGACCACCCGCAGCGCCTGCAGCGCCCCCAGCGGCTACGTGGCCGACGCCACCGACTGCAACGATGGCAGCGCCGCGATTAGCCCCGCCGACTCCGAGGTGTGCGACGGCAGCGATACCGACGAGGACTGCGACGGCCTCGCCGACGACGACGATCCCTCGGTCACCGGCACCTCGAACTGGTACACCGATGCCGACGGCGACGGCTACGGCGACGGCGCCAGCCTGCTCACCGCCTGCGAGGGACCGAGCGGCGCCGTGGCCAACAGCAGCGACTGCGACGACACCACCGCCGACGTGTCGCCCGCGGGCGTGGAGGACTGCAACGGCGAGGACGACGACTGCGACGGCAGCACCGACGAGGACGCCTCCGACGCGCTCACCTGGTACCCCGACGCCGACAGCGACGGCTACGGCGACGAGGCCGCCGCCGAGCTGGAGTGCAGTGCCCCCAGCGGGTACATGTCGACCGGCGGCGACTGCGACGACAGCAACCCCGCCATCAACCCCGCCGCCACCGAGGCCTGCGACGGCGACGACAACGACTGCGATGGCAGCACCGACGAGGCCGGCGCCACCGGCGAGAGCACCTGGTACGCCGACGCCGACAGCGACGGCTACGGTAGCGCCGCCTCCACGAGGACTGCTTGCGATGCCCCCAGCGGCTACGTGGCCAACGCCACCGACTGCGACGACGCGAGCGCCAGCACCAGCCCCGCCGGCACCGAGGTGTGCGACAGCGCCGGGGCCGACGAGGACTGCGACGGCCTCGTCAACAGCGCCGACAGCTCCGCCACCGGCGCCGCCACCTGGTACCTCGACGCCGACGGCGACGGCTACGGCGACAGCACCTCGAGCACCGTCAGCTGCGACACCCCGAGCGGCTACGCCGCCACCGGCGACGACTGCGACGACAGCGACGACGGCGTCAGCCCCGGCGCCCGCGACGAGTGCGAGGACGGCATCGACAACGACTGCGACGGGAGCGACTCGAGCTGCAACTGGTCGGGCGACTACGCCGCCATCGGCGATGCCGACTCGGTGTTCTACGCCGACGCGACCAACGACCGCCTCGGCTACGCCGTGGCCACCGGCATGGACCTCGACGGCGACGGCATCGACGACGTGGTGGCCAGCGCCACGGGCGACGACGTGGACGCCACCGACCGGGGCACCGCCAACTTCTTCTCCGGTCCCCTCGCCTCGGGCGAGCAGGCCGCCGACGACGAGTTCCACGCGCAGCGCACCTCGCCCAGCGGCACCCAGTACGTCGGGGCGGTGATCATCCCCATCGAGGACTACGACGGCGACGGCGACGACGAGGTGGCGGTGCACAGCTACACCGGCTCGAGCCGGTACTTCTACTTGCTCGAGGGGCCGATCAGCGACGGCGTGTCGAGCCTGAGCCTCGACGCGGACGACAGCTTCTCGTACACGTCGTCCTCGCTGAATCCCGAGGCCATGTGCTCCGGGGGAGCCTACCAGTCCTCTTCCACCGTGAACGCCCTCTTCAGCGCCAGCATCTCCACCAGCAGCTACCGCGGGCGGGTGACGATCGAGGCCTCGGGCACGACCTTGCTCACGGTCACCGGCGAGACGGCCTACGACTACATGGGCTACGCGCTCGCCGGCGGGCAGGGGGCCGACGTGGACGGCGACGGCGCCGACGACGCCTGGTTCGGCGCGCCCGGCGACGACGACGGCGGCACCGACGCCGGTGCCTTCTACGTGATGTACGGCGACACCTTCGGCAGTTCCCTGTCCATCGCCTCGGCCGCCGGCAACAAGGTCACGGCCGGCACGGCCGGCGACGGCTTCGGCACCACGCTGCGCTACGCGGGCGACACCGACAACGACGGCTACGCCGACGTGCTCGCCGGGGCCCCCGGCGGCGACTACGGCGGCACCGACGCGGGCGCGATCTTCCTCTTCAACTACAGCGACCTCGACAGCTCCGCCTCCGACGCGATCCTCTACGTGGCCGGCGCCACCGCTGGCGACGGCCTCGGCGGCTACATGCTCGACGCCGGCGACCTCGACAACGACGGCTACGTCGATCTCGTGGCCGGGAGCCCCGAGGCCTCCGAGGGAGGCACCGACGCGGGCGCCGTCTACGTGATTTACGGCCCTCTCACCGGGGCTGTCGACCTCGGCGCCGGCGACTACGACGCCGCCTTCCTCGGCGCCGCCGGCGAGGCCTGCGGGCGCAGCGGTCGCCTCGGCGACACCGACGGCGACGGCAAGCTCGACCTCGCCTACGGCTGCGAGATGAGCGAGCAGTCGAGCAGCACCATCACCAACGTGGGGTCGTTCTCGGTGGTGCTGGGATTGTAGCTACTCCGCGTCGGGCGCCGGGATGGTGCGAAGCACCTCGTCGAAGCTCGTCTCCCCGGCGAGCGCCCTCGCGATGCCCGCCTCCCACATGAATACGGCACCGCCGTCCCTCGCGGCCTCGGCCATCTCGGCCTCGCCCTTGCCGGTGCGGATCGCCTCGCGGAGGGCCGCGCCCGGGGCCACCATCTCGTAGACGGCCACGCGGCCGCGGTAGCCGGAGCGACTGCACGCTTCGCACCCCACCGGGAGCTTGTGCAGCGCCGTCTTCACCTGCTCGGGCGTGAGCCGGAAGCGGTCGATGGTGGCCTGCGGCACCGGCGTGACGCGCGAGCACTTGGTACACAGGCGGCGCACGAGGCGCTGGGCCACGACCAGCTGCACGCTGGTGGCCACCAGGTAGGGCGGGATGCCCATGTCGCCGAGCCGGGTGAAGGATTCGACCGTGCCGTTGGTGTGGAGGGTGGAGAGCACGAGGTGGCCGGTCAACGCGGCCTTCACCGCGATCGCCGCCACCTCGGGGTCGCGCATCTCGCCCACGAACACCACGTCGGGGTCCTGCCGCAGGATGGAGCGCAGCGCGGCGGCGAAGGTCACGCCGCCCTTCTCCGTCACCTGGACGTGGTTGATCCCGGGCAGCGTCTGCTCCACCGGGTCTTCGATGGTGACGATGTTGATGTCGGGATCGTTGATGTGGTTGAGCACCGCGTGGAGCGTGGTGGTCTTGCCGCTACCGGTGGGCCCGGTGACGAGGATCATCCCCTGCGGCATCGCCGCCACCCGCTTGATCACCGCGAGCTGCCCGGGGGAAAAGCCGAGGCGGGCGAGGTCGGCGAGGTGGGCTTCCTTCTTCAAGAGGCGGATGCACACCTTCTCGCCGTGGACGATCGGCAACGACGACACGCGGAAGTGCAGGTCGTCGTCGTCGGTCTCGAGCAAGATGTGCCCATCCTGCGGCTTGCGACGCTCGGCGATGTCCATGTGGGCCATCACCTTCAGTCGCGACGCAATCGGGGCGCCTACATTCGCGGGTGGGGCGAGGATGGTCTTGAGCGCACCGTCGATGCGAAGCCGGATGCGGACGACCTCGTCGTAGGGCTCCACGTGGATGTCGCTGGCGCGCTGGTCGACGGCGTACTTCAACAGCCAGTCGATGAAGCCGACGAGCGGCTTGCCGTCGAACTCGATCTCGCCGCGCAGGGCGCGCACGGCGTCGCCCAGGCCGTCGATCTCCAGCCGCTCGATGACGACCGGCGGGGGGTAGCGCATCTCCACGAAGCGGCGGAAGCTCGAGTCGCCGACGAGCCGCGGCTCGATGAAGCGGTAGCCGGTCATCTTGCGGACATCGACGAGGACTTGCTCGTCGCCCGGGTTGGTCATGCCCAGCACCAGGCTCCGTCCCTCGATGCCCAGCGGGATCACCTCGCGCTCCCGCACGAAGTCCTCGGGCAAGAGCCGCATCATCTCCTCGGGCGGCGCGAGCGACTCCACCTCGCAGGTGGAGAGGCCGAGCTGCGAGGCGAGGCTCGACTTGAGCTGGTCTTCCGTCAGGTAGCCGAGGTTGATCAAGGCCGCGCCGAGCCGTCCCCCGTGTTCTCTGGTGTAGGCGAAGGCCTCGTCCACCTGCGCCCGCGTGCACATGCGCGCCTCCACGAGCACATCACCGATACGACGGCGGGGCTTCGCGGGCGGGTTGCCCTCGATGACCATCGGCGGCGAGGCGGCATCGGCAAGGTTCACGGGCTTCTCAACGGGTCGGCTCTCCCTCTGTAGGCGGCGCGCGGTACCTGAGGGGGTGTTAGCGCCTGCCCCTCCCGGAGCGCTGGATGGCCGTCCTCGAGATCCCCGCCTACGCGGACACCCCCGTCCCCTCCGCCGAGGATCTGCGGCTGGCCTACGAGGTGGCTACCCGCAGCCGCAGCACCGAGGAGCACATCGTGCGCCTCGTGAGCCGCGGCGAGGTGAAGTTCGCCATCTGGGGGCCGGGCGAGGAGGTGCATGGCGTGGCGACGGCGCTCGCGCTGCACAAGGCCTGCGACCGCGCCAAGTTCGGGATCGTCCCCCACTACCGCTCCGGGGCGCTCGTCTCGATGTGGGTGCGCCTCGCCGGCTACCGCGAGTTCACCCTCGACCTGTTGCGCCAGCAGTTCAGCAAGGACACCGACAAAATGTCCCGCGGCCGGCAGATGGTCTACCACCTCGACATGCGGGAGTTCGGCATTCTCCCCGTGCAGTCGCCGGTGGGCATGCAGCTCGGCAAGGCGGCCGGCTACGCCAAGGGCTTCAAGGTCAAGGGCGTGCAGGGCTCGCTGTCGATGGCGGTGATCGGCGACGGCACCAGCGCCGAGGGCGACCTGCACGACGCGATGAACGCGGCGGCGGTCTGGGAACTACCCACCTTGTACCTGGTGACCGACAACCGCGTGGCGATCAGCACCACCCCGGAAGAAGGCCGCGGCATCCAGGACTTCGGGGTGTACGCCGCGAGCTTCGGCATGCATTTCGTGAGCGCCGACGGCCGCGACTTCGACGACGTGTTCGAGAAGACCTACCGGGCGGCCCGCTTCATCGTCGAAACCGGCAAGCCGGTGTTCATGCACGTACACAGCCTGCCGAGGTTCAACGGCCATAGCTCGGCGGCCGACGTCACCTACGACCTGAAGCAATCCGACCCCATCATCAAGCTCGGGCAGGAGCTGGTGGCGCGCGGCGTGCTGGAAGACCGCGACGTGCTCAAGCGCGTGCAAGGCGAGGGTCGCGACTTCTTCGCGCACCACGAGCTCGGCAACGTGATGGCGCGGCAAGACGAGGAGGTGCGCAGCATCCTCGACCAGGTGCGCGGCGAGCCCGAGCCGCCGCCGGAGAGCGTGTTCGAGCACATCCGCGCGCCCTTCCCCGTGGTGGCCGAGCCGGCGTCGTCGGGCCAGACGAACATCACCTACGCGGGCGCCATCCGCGCCGCGATCAAGAACATCATCACCCACCAGCGCGGCGTGCTCTGGGGGCAAGACGTGGGCCGGCTCGGCGGCGTGATGACCGCCACCGCGGGCCTCAAGAAGGCCTTCCCCGACAAGATCATCGATGCCCCGCTGAACGAGCCGCTCATCCTCGGCACCGGCTGCGGCGCGGGCCTGCACGACGACCTGGTGGTGATGCCCGAGATCCAGTTTGGCGACTACACGCTCAACGCCTTCCACTGGCTCGTGCACATGGGCAACCTGTACTGGTGCACCAACGGCCGCACGAACTTCGCCACCATCATGCGCACCCCGGTCGATCCCTTCGGCGGCGGCGCGGTGTACCACTCGATGAGCATCGACGGCTACTTCACGCCCATCCCCGGGCTCACGATCATCATGCCGTCTACCTCGTGGGACGTGTACGGCCTGCTGATGAGCGCCGCGCGTTTCCGCGGCCCGGTGGTGTGCCTGGAACCGAAGTGGATGTACCGCCAGAGCCTGGGCCCCGCCTTCCCCGGCGAGCCCACCGATCCCGAGGCGATCACCGCGTTGAAGAAGTCGATCATGCGCGGCGAGATCCCCGACATTTCCCCTGAGTTGGCCGTGCCACTCGGCAAGGGCGTGATCCGCCGCCCCGGGCGCGACGTCACCGTGGTGGCCTGGGGTCGGGCGGTGTGGACCTGCATGGCGGCCGCGCAGAAGCTCGCGGCGGAGGGCATCGAGCTGGAGATCATCGACCTGCGCACGCTCGTCCCCCCGGACATGGAGCTGGTTTACCAGAGTGTCGGTCGCACCGGACGCTTGCTGGTGGCAGCCGAAGATCGTACCTTCGGCGGCTTTGTTCGCCAGATCGAGGGCGACTGCACCGAGCACTTCCCCGGCCTCCCGGCGCGGGCGCTGGGACAGAAGTACGTGCCGGGCATCGCGCAGAACCTGTCGCTGGAAGAGGCGGTGGTGCTCACCTGGGAAGACGTGGTCCACGGTGCCCACGCGGTAATCGCGCAGAAGGGCGGCGTGGCCACCACGCGGGTGGTCGAGGTGGCGCCGAGGTATTTCCTGGTGTGATGTTGCTCCTCCTCCTCGCCTGCGCCGAGCCCGACGAGGGCGAGGAGCTCAAGAGCCGCCCGGGCCGGCGAGACAGCGCCGAGGTGGACGACACCGCCGACACCGCCCCCGAGGGCCCCTGCCCGCCCGAGATGGCGCAGGTGGGCAACGCGCTGTGCATCGACCGATGGGAGGCCACGATCGAGGGCTGGAGCCCCTACGAGGTGCCGAGCGAGGGCACGGCCACGGCGGAGGCGGGCGTGGTTCCCCAGGCCTACATCTCGGGCGAGGTGGCGGGCGCGGCCTGCGAGGCGGCGGGCAAGCGCCTGTGTACGCTCGACGAGTGGATGCTCGCCTGCGCGGGCACCGAGGGCCGCACCTACCCCTACGGGAACACCTACGACCTCTACGCCTGCAACGACACCTACGGCGGCTCGCACCCGGTGGTGGACTACTTCGGCACCAGCGACGGCGTGTGGGACACCGAGCACATGAACGACCCCGGCATCAACCAGCAGCCCGGCACGGTGTCAGAAACGGGGGAGTTCGAGGGTTGTGTCACGCCCGAGGGCGTGTACGACCTGCACGGCAACCTGCACGAGTGGATCGCCGATCCCAACGGCACTTTCAAGGGTGGCTTCTACGCCGACGCGGTGATCAACGGCGCCGGGTGCAACTACACCACCTCGGCGCACGACACCAGCTACCACGACTACTCCACCGGGTTTCGGTGCTGCCGAGACGCCGAGTAGGCGGGAGCCTACCCCCGCCCCACGTAAACCCAGTGCCAGGGCCCGCGGTTCACGCCCCGTGCCCGCACCTTGTGCTCTTCCGCCCCGAACCCTGCCAACGTCAATCGCCGCGCGAAGTCGCGATCCTCGAAGGCCGACCAGTAGGCCACGGCGCCGCCTGGGCGCAAGGCGCGCCGGGTGACACCCAGGCCGCCTCTGGCGTACAGCTTCGCGTTGGCCTCCTCGGTGAACGCCCGGGGACCATTGTCGACATCGAGCAGGATGCTGTCCCACGCGCCCGGGGTGTCACGCAAGAGCGCGGCCACGTCGCCCACCACCAGCGAGAGGCGAGGGTCGCGCAGCGGGTGGCCGGCGAGGTGGCCGAGGCGGACGCGATTCCAGTCCACCACCGCCGGCACCAGCTCGCACACCGTCACCGTGCCGCCCGGGGGCAACAGGTCGAGCGCCGCCCGCGCGGTGTAGCCCATGCCGAGGCCGCCCACGAGCACCCGGGCGCCCTCGCGCGGGCACCGCGCCAGCGCCGCCATCCGGGCCTCCGAGCCGTGCATCCGGTTCGACATCAGGTCGATGCCGTGGGCCCGGATCACGAGCTCGGGGCCGCGCTCGCAGAGGCTCAGCTCCACGCCGTCGGGGGTCCGTGCGGTGTCGAGGAGGGTGTAGCCGCGCACGGGGACGGGGTATCCCGGTGGGTGGCGGGGTAACTTCCTTGAAATCTCGACATAGATTTCATAAACTTCACGGATGATCACCCGCCGGCGGCACGTCGAGAGCATTCGCAAGCTCCTGGATGCCTTCCCCGTGGTGGGCGTGCTCGGCCCGCGCCAGCGGAACCAAGTCGGAGGCTCGGCCTCGAGGGGCGGACTTGGTTCCGGCGAAAGGGGCGAATTCGGAACCAGGTGAGGGGCTCGCCGGTCGAGGCCGCGACTTGGTTCCGAAAACGAGGGCAAGGGCGGAACCAGGTCGGAGGCTCGGTTGCGAGGGGTGGACCTGGTTCCGCAACATCCGGACTACGTCCTTCCGGATGGAACTCCTCGCGAGGGGCGTGAACGACCTGCTCGAATCTAGGCATTGGCCATCGGCCGGCCCTGGGACGAGCTGGGCTGAGCCCCGGCGCTGGGACACCGCTCTGGGTTGGCCTCCTCCGCGAACGCCCGGTGACCATTGTCGACGTCGAGATCGCGGCGGCGGGCACGTGAAAGGCGGCCGTGGCACTGGGTTCCACTCGTCCGTCAAACCCCCCGCACCCGGAGCAGCCTCCCGTCCACCTCGACCTCGCCACTCCACAGCCGGTCCTCCCACGACCGTCCCGGATGCTGGTCGAACACCAGCAGCCAGCCCTCGCGCAGCCCGAGGGCGTCGAGATAGGCCGACAGCTGAGCCTCACCGGACGCGCGCACCGCGTCGAGGCCGTCGCGAGGACGGACGCGCTTGAGTTCCACCACGAAACGGTCGCCGGCGTAGTCCACCACGATGTCTACCGCACCGCGACCGCTGGCGTACTCTCGCTCCACGCGACCGCCGCCGTTGACCACCCGCTGCAAGAACGCCATGAAGGCAATGTGGGGCACGGCTTCCGGGTAGAGGGCGATGTCGGAAACGAGCATGTCGGCGTTGGCGCGCCACCACGAGCGGAAGGCCTCGACCAGCGCCGGGAAGTCCAGGCGTCCACCGGCGGTCCGCCACGGCCAGTTGGGCGGAGGCAACGACGCCTGGAGATTGTGCGTGACCTGCCGAGCGAGCACCTCCCGGTACAGGGGGCAGGCCGCCTCGGCCCCCTGCTCGCCGTGGCGCAGCAGCCCGAGGTCGAGCGCGTACTGGAAGTCGTCGCTATCGAAGGCGATCGCGCGCGGGATGTCGCCGGCGATCACCGCCTCGACGATGCGCGCCACTCGCGGCTCCTTCATCCGCTCCGCCAGGCTGTCCAGGTGGGTGGTGCGCGCGGCGACCAGTCGCTCCTTGGCCTGGTCGACGTGCGCGTCGGTGACCGCCGTCGCTCCCGCCGCCAGCTGCCCCACGGCGATGCGCGCGAGGGCGTTGACCAGGAAGGGCTGGCCCTGCGTCCACCAGAACGACCGGGCCACGGCCGCGGGCGAGAACGCCTGCCCGGTGTCCGTGGCGTGCTGCGCGTAGAGCACGCCGACCTCCTCGGCCGAGAAGTTCCGCAGGGTCACGGAGTCGGACTTGATATTGAACGGCGAGCCCGGGTTCACGGCGGAGCCATCCTTCGCCGTGGCGAGGTAGTCGCGCAGGTCGCGCATGCCGACGAGGCCGATGGAGGCGGGGAAGGCGTGGGGACGGTCGGGAAAGCCCGCGCGGAGCTGGCGCAGCAAGCTCACGAGCGCCGGCCCGGAAACCACGTTGACCTCGTCGAGCAGCACCACCACGCGCCCGTGGACCTCCCGGCTCCAGGCGGAGAGGAAGGCGTGCAATCTCGCGCCCACCGGCACCTCGGCCCCCACCGGGGGCGGACACTGGGGCGCGGGGAGCACGAGGGCGGCCGCGTGGGTGATCGCCTGGATCCACTGCGGCTCGGCGGCGCTCACCTCGGTGAAACCCTGGCTGGTCTCGAGCGTGGCGTGCACGGCCACGAGCCCACGCTCGCGGAGGCGGGCGGCGAAGGCCCGCATCGCCGTGGTCTTGCCCGTTTGCCGGGCGGCGTGGAGCACGAAATACTGGTCCTGCTCCACCAGCCCGAGGAGGTCGGGTAGGCGCGCCTCGGCCGGGAGCATGTAGTGACGCTCGGGGTTGCACGGCCCTGCGATGTTGAAGAAACGCGCCACGACGCCCCCTAAGCCACTCAGTACGCCACCTCGTACGGATACGACGGGTTCCCGTCCTCGTCGACCGCCACCACCACCACCACCGCGCCCTCCACGCTGCACGGCTCGCCCTCCTCGGCCATCCAGCCGGCGGCGCAGTTGCCGTTGGTGCAGGTGAAGCTGTGCTGGGTACCGAGCGCGGCGCCGTCTTTCTGGAGCTCGACGTAGCCCACGCCGAGGGTGGTCACGCCCTGGGGGTCGGTGGCGGTGGCCACCACGCCCCAGGTGTCGAGGCCATTGACGTCGGCGATGCAGTCGGCGGCTTGCACCCCGGTCACCTCGGGGCGCTGGCCCTCGAGCGGGTCGCCTGCCTCGCCGCTGTCGCCGCCCCCGGTGTCGGCGGGCTTCTCGGTGTCGTCGCCCTCGCCAAACTGGATGGGACCGCAGGCAGCCAGCAAGCACAGGGGGATGGCGCGCATGGGGGCTCCTAGGAGATGCGGGTGGAGAAGGCCTCGAAGTCGGTGATCATCCGGCGCAGGCGCGTGCGGTGCGCCACGGGCAGCGCGATCTCGGCCACCGGGTCGATGCCGGGTTGCAGGCGGGTGAAGGGCGCCTCGCCCGCGAGCGTGGATGCGGCGGCCGTGTACCAGTTCCCGTCGCGACGCATGAATCGCACCCCGTCGTTGACGAAGCAGAACTGATTGTACTTGAAACGCGGCAAGGTGGCGCCCTGGCAGTTGTACCAGCAGCTCTCGAGC
>VGRQ01000018.1 GCA_016875315.1 Deltaproteobacteria bacterium
GGCCACCACCAGCACCGCCACCGCCACCGCCACGCCCTCGTCGACCCCCCGCGCCAGGGTCCACCCCGCGAAGCTGACAGTGGCGACGAGCAAGGTACCGGCGGTGAAGGCGGGGGCGATCTGGTCGGCCAGCGTGGGCGGCACGGGCCGGTCGAGCGCCTCGGACAGCCGCTGCGCCATGCGCCCCACCAGCGACTCCGCGCCCACGGCGCGCACCCGCACCACCAGGTTGCCGTCGACCACCAGGGCGCCCGCCACCACCTCGTCGCCGGGGCGCACCTCGCGCGGCGTGGACTCGCCCGTCAACAGCGACATCTGCACGCGCGCGTCGCCCTCCTCCACCACGCCGTCGGCGGCGATCTCCTCGCCGTGCGCCACCGTCACCCGGTCGCCCGCGCGAAGGGCCGAGGCGGGAAGTTCCTCCACCTTGCCCTCGCCGATGCGGCGGGCCCGCGCGGGCGCGAGCGCGCCGATGGCCCGGGCGGCCTCGGACGCCGAGCGACGGCCTCGCTGCTCGGCCACCCTCGCCGCGAGCAGCAGCGTCACCAGCATGCCGAGGGAGTCGAGGTAGCCCTCGCGACCGGCGATCGCCGCCCACAGGCCATGGGCGTACATCACCAGCACGCCGAGGCTCACCGGGATGTCCACGTGGGCGCGCCGCACGCGGATCGCGGCGATGGCGGCCCGGTAGAAGGGGAGGGCGCTCCAGGTGGCCACCGGCGTGGCGATGAGCACCGACGACCAGGCGAAGAGTTTCTGCCAGTGGGGATCCATGCCGCTCAGCCAGCCGGCGTACACCCCGGCCGAGATCATCATCACGTTCATCGCGGCGAAGGCGGCCACGCCGAGGCGGAGCAGCATGGTCCGGTCGTCCGCTCGAGGCGCGGCCAGGGCGCGCACCGTCCAACCCACCGCTCGAATGGGCGACACCAGGGCCGCCGGGCTTACCTGCGCAGGATCGAAGCGCACCTTCGCGGTGCCGGAGCCGTAGCTCACGTGCGCGCTGTCCACCCCCGGCACCCGCGCGATGAGCGTCTCGGCCACCCAGGTGCACGAGGCGCAGGTCAGTCCATCGATGGCGAAACGCAGCTCGCAGGTGCCGTCGGGGAGAGGCAGCACCGGCAGGTCGACGAGGGAGCGGTCCCCCGGGCGTGGCGCGAAGCTCGTGCGCTCGGCGTAGTAGCGGTCGAGTCCGGCCTCGGACAGCAGCGCCGCCGCCGCCTCGCAGCCCACGCAACAGAAGTCGCCGTCCTCGGTCGCCGTCCCGCAATGCGGGCAGGCCTGCGAGGCCGACGGCGTGGGCCTCATCGTGCCTCGGTCGCGTAGGACGGGTCGAGCGTGTCGGCCCCGCTCATCGCGAGGTAGGCCACGGCGAAGTTCACCGCCACGACGATGGCGAGCGCGATGGCGATGCCGATGGGCCAGCGCATCTCAGGTGCCCTCGCTGAGGAAAGAAGTGTCCATCCAAAGCTCGTCGTCGTGCGAGTGCACCCGAACGCGCAGCGGGGTGCTGCGCTCGATGAGGTGACCCGGAGGCACCCGCACGACGACGGGCACGGTGGTGGTCGCGGCGGGGTCGAGCGCGATGGACGGCGCGGAGACCTCGGCGACAGCAGGAAGCCCCTCGATCTCGACCTGCCACTGGTCCGGTTCGTTCTCGTGGCTGGTGAGGCGAAGGAGGTAGGTGTTGCGAATCCAGCCGTCGGCGTCGACGGTGTACAGCGAGCCGGGGCTGCGACTGATATAGCCGTCCGCCTCGTGGCGACCGGCGAGCACGCCCACGAAGGCCACGCTGACGATGCCGATGAGCGAGGCGTAGACTACCGTCCGGGCGCGCACCGTCCGGGGCTGGCCGGAGAGCGTGGCGTAGTTCACCAGCGAGGGCTCGCCCCGCTTGGCCATCACGGCGGCGCAGGCATCCACGCAGCGCGCGCAGGTGACACACTCGAGCTGGAAACCGTCGCGGATGTCGATGCCCTGCGGGCACACCGCCACGCACTTGAGGCAATCGATACACGCGCCGGGGCTGTCTTTCCCCCGGGGCTCGCCCCGCCGATCGTCGTAGGCCACCACGAGGCTGTGGTCGTCGCACAGCACGCCCTGGATGCGGGCGTAGGGGCAGAGGTAGTTGCAGAACTGCTCGCGGAACCAGGCGAAGTCCCAGAACATGAGCGCGGTGAAGAAGCTCACCATGCCGTAGGCGACGCTGCCCGAGCCCCCCGTCCACAGGACGCCCGCCCCGGAGAACCAGCTCACGAATGTCATGGCCACGACGAAGGACATCAGCAGGTAGGCCGACCACTTCGCCAGCTTTCTCCCCGTCTTGTCGGCGTTCCACGGTCCCCGGTCGCGGGCCATGCGCCTGCCGCGATCGCCCTCGATGAAGTTCTCGACGGGGCGAATCCACTCCTCGAGGAACACGGTCTGCGGGCAGGCGTAGCCACACCAGAGGCGGCCGAAAACGGCGGTGAACAGGAACAGCGAGAACGCCGCGGCGAGGCCGATGAGCACCAGGAGCAGGTTGTCGGCCGGGGTGAACACCGCGCCGAAGGCGTAGAGGCGCCGTCCCGCGATATCGACCTGGAATGCGGGATGGCCGCCCACGTCGATCCAGGGGGTCACGAACAGCACCGCCTGCAACAGGGCCCCGGTCACACGGTGGATACGCTGGTATCGGCCGTTTACCGACAGAGGGTACACCCAGGTGCGGGCGGTCGGGAGGATCACGCGCTACTGCCCGCCACCGGCACCATGCACGTAGGCGGAGACCTGTGCCACCTTCTCGGGGCCGAGGATGGGGCCCCAGGTGATCATCCCCTTGTCCGGTACGCCGTCGGTCACGGTCTTGACGATGTTGGCGTAGCTCCCGCCGTGGATCCACGTGGCGTCGGTGAGGTCGGGACCGACGCCGCCCTTGAGCTCGGGACCGTGGCAGCCCACGCAGTTGACGTCGTAGATGGCCTTGCCGGCCGCCGCCAGCTCGGGCGTGGGGGCGACGGCGGCCACGGCCACCTCCGCCTTCCTCGGCATCGCCGCCGTGGCGGCTGCGATCTCCGCGTCGTAGGCCGAGGATTGCGAGCGCTGCGACACGAAGTGGTACTCGGCCGCGTACACCACGCCCCAGGCGATGGTGAAGTAGAAGAGCCCGAGCCACCAGGTGGGGAGCGGATTGTCGTACTCCTCGATGCCGTCGTTATCGGCGCCATGTCCGAGGATCTGGTTGGTGTCCTTGCTCATTGTTCCTCCAGCGGCAGGCGGGCGGCGGCGTCGAGGGCGGCGCGGCGACGAGGGTTGTAGGCCCAGGCGGTCCACGCGGTGAACACGCCGAGGAACACGATGGTCATGGCGCCGAGCAGCCAGCCGAGGGTGGTGGACTGCGCGGCCGCTTCCCGGATCACCATCACGCGCCACCTCCCCGGGCGGCGACGGCCTTCTTCCCGTCGACGCCGAGCGACTGCAGGTAGGCGATGAGCGCCACGATCTCGCGATCGGGCTCGGTGTCGATCTTCGCGTCCTTGAGCTTGGCGACGATCTGTTGCGCCTGCGTGTCGACGGCCTCGCCCACCCAGGACTCCGGGCTCGCCTCGTACGGCACGCCGAGGGTCGTCATCGCGCCGACGGTGGCCACGATGTCGGCCTTGTCGTAGGTGTCGGCCAGGAGCCACGTGTAGGGCGGCATCACGCTGCCCGGGGTGGTGGCGCGCGGGTTTTCCATGTGCTGGTAGTGCCACGCGTCCGGGTATTTCCCGCCCACCCGCTGGAGGTCGGGTCCGATGCGGCGGCTGCCGAGCTGGAAGGGGTGGTCCCACTGGTACTCGCCGGCGCGCGTCCAGGGGCCGTAGCGGAGCGTCTCCGCGCGCATGGGGCGAATCATCTGCGAGTGGCAGTTGTAGCAGCCCTCGCGGATGTAGATGTCGCGTCCGGCCAGTTCCAGCGGCGTGTAGGGCTCCACCTCGTCCATGTGCTCGGGGCCGAGGGCGCTGCTGTACAGCGGGACGATCTCCACCAGGCCCCCGATGGTCACCAGCACGGTCGAGAGCGCGGCGAACAATCGAGCGTTGGGCTCGAGGATCTTCCGGTGGAGCGGTTCAGACATGGGCGAGGCCCTCCGAGGAAGTGGTGGCGGAGCCGGTGGCGGTCTTGATGAAGTTGACCCCCATCAGGAGCGTCCCCGCGAGGTAGCAGAGCCCACCGAGGAGGCGAATCCAGTAGAGGGGCATCAGTCGCAGCACGGTGTCGACGAAGTTGGGGTACTCGAGCAGGCCGTCGGCGGTGACCGAGCGCCACATCAGGCCCTGGGTAACGCCGGCCACCCACATGGCGACGACGTACAACACGATGCCGATGGTCGCGAGCCAGAAGTGCGCGGTAGCCCAGTCCTGGCTGTGCAAGGGCTTGTTCCAGGCCCGGGGCACCATCCAGTAGAGCATGCCGAAGGTGACCATGCCCACCCAACCGAGGGCGCCGCTGTGGACGTGGCCGACCGTCCAGTCGGTGTAGTGCGACAGCGCGTTGACGGCGCGAATCGACATCATCGGCCCCTCGAAGGTGGACATGCCGTAGAAGGTGATGCCGACGACGAAGAACTTGAGGACGGGGTCGGTACGGAGCCGGTCCCAGGCGCCGCGCAGTGTCAGCAGGCCGTTGAGCATGCCGCCCCAGCTCGGCGCGATGAGCACCACCGAGAACACCATGCCGAGCGTCTGCGCCCAGTCGGGGAGCGCGCTGTAGAGCAGGTGGTGGGGGCCGGCCCAGATGTACAGGAACACCAGCGCCCAGAAGTGGATGATCGACAGCCGGTAGCTGTACACCGGGCGATCGGCCGCGCGGGGCAGGAAGTAGTACATCAAGCCGAGGAAGGGCGTGGTGAGGAGAAAGCCGACCGCGTTGTGCCCGTACCACCACTGCACGAGAGCGTCCGTGATGCCTGCGAACAGAGGGTAGGAGCGGGTGAGCGTGGCCGGCAAGGCGAGGCTGTTGACCACGTGGAGCATGGTGATGGTGATGACCATGCTCATGTAGAACCACAGCGAAACGTAGAGGTGCTCGACGCGGCGAACCGCGATCGTCCCGAAGAAGTTGACCGCGAAGGCCACCCACACCACCGCGATGGCGAGGTCGATCGGCCAGATCAGCTCGGCGTACTCCTTGCCCTGGGTCAGGCCCAGCGGCAGGGTAACTGCGGCCGACACGATGATCGCCTGCCAGCCCCAGAAGTGGAAGTTGGACAGGCTGTCGTTGAACATGCGCACCTTGCACAGGCGCTGCATCGACCAGTAGATGCCGGCGAACACCGAGTTGCCGGCGAAGGCGAAGATCACCGCGTTGGTGTGTAGCGGCCGGAGGCGACCGAAGGTGGTCCAGGGGAGGCCGAGGTTGGCCGGCCAGTAGGCGAGCTGCAGGGCGATGATCGCCCCGACGAGCATGCCCACCGCGCCCCACAGCACGGTCGCGGAGATGAACTTCCGCACGATGGCGTCGTCGTAGTCGGTACGGTGGCTTGACATCCAGCGGGGCTCCGGTGCGCGCGCCGTGGTTGCAAGGCCCGTGCCAGCCCCGACATCGGCCAGACGACCGACATTTCGCGTCGGTACGTGCAACCACGCCCAGGCGGGATGGGTGAAAACCCACGCTTGCGCGGCGGGCCCCGGTCGGCGAATGGGGCGCCATGGACACCTTCGCCGAGCTCAAGGCCTGGATCGGTTTCGGCCCCGCCGACGAGCGCGCGCTCCAGGCCGCGTGGCCCCACGTCATGCCGCGGCTCGACGAGATCACCGAGCGCTTCTACGCCAAGGCGATGGCCTTCCCCGGCGCCGCCCGGGTGTTCCAGGACGAGAAGCAGGTAGAGCGGTTGCGGGTGACGCTCCGGCAGTGGGTGAAGGAGCTGCTCAACGGCCCGTGGGACGACGCCTACTTCCAGCGGCGCGAGCGCATCGGCCGGGTACACGTCGAGGTGGGCCTCGAGTCCCGGTACATGATCACCGCGATGAACGTGGTGCGGGAGCAACTGTGCGAGATCGTCGCCGCGGCGCGAGAGCCGCACGCTACCTGCACCTCGGTACACCGCGCCTGCGACCTCGACCTCGCGATCATGACCGGCACCTACGTGGAACGTCGCGAGGCCCGGGAGGTGCGCACCCTGCAGGAGCTCATCGTCTCCCACATGCCGGTGTCGGTGTTGATCCTCGACGACGCGGGACGGGTTTCCGCCGCCACGCGCCCATCGGTGCGTGTCTTCGGCGACGTGGAGGTGATTGGCCGCCCCTGGTACGAGGCGCTCCCCGCCTCGCTGGTGCGCGCGGGCGAGCTTCCGGAGGCGATGGACCGCGCCCTGCGGACGGGCCGCGAGATCGCGCTCACGCGCGTCGATGCCCGGGTGGGCGGCGTGGAGCGCAACTTCCGCATCTCGCTGGTGCCGCTCGATCATCCCCACGCCCGCGTGCTCGTGCACGTGGAGGAGCTGACCGAGGCCATCGCCAACGAGGCGCGGCTGGTGCGCGCCGAGTCTCTGGCCCACCTCGGGGCGCTGTCGGCGGCCGTGGCCCACGAGCTGCGCAACCCGCTCGCGGGGATCTCCGGCGCCATCCAGGTGCTCTCTCGCTCCATGGCGCCGGACGACCGTCGCAAGCCGGTCATGGACAAGGTTGAGCAGCAAGTGCGCCGCCTGGACGCGCTCGTCACCGACCTGCTCGACTTCGCGCGCCCGGTGCAGCCCAGGGCCGTGGCGCTCGATCTTGCCGAGGCGGCCCGGGGGGTGTGCGACGGGGTGGCGCGCGAGCACCCCGCGCTGCGGCTGCGGGTGGAGGGGACGGGCGGGGCCATCGCCGACGCCAACTTCGTGCACCAGGTGCTGCTGAACCTCGTGCTCAACGCGGCGCAGGCCACCGGCGGGCAGGGCCAGGTGCGCATCGCCGTGGCCGACGGCTGGATCCTCGTGAGCGACGACGGCCCCGGCATCGCGCCGGAGGCGGCCGAGAAGCTCTTCCAGCCCTTCTTCACCACGCGCACCCGGGGGACCGGCCTCGGCCTCGCCATCTGCCGCAAGCTGGTGGGTGCGATGGGTGGCAGCATCGCGGCGGCCAGCGGCCCCCTGAAGGGGGCGGCCTTCCTCGTGGAGTTGCCCGGCCCGGCTACTTGAGGTCGAACTTCTCCATGCGGTAGCGCAGGGCGTAGCGGCTGATGCCCAGCAGCCGGGCGGCGGCCGACTGGTTGCCACCGGTGCGATGGAGGGCCTGCTCGGTGAGGCCACGGTCCACCTGCTCCAGGTCGACGCCCTCATCCGGGAGGATGAAGGGACAGCCCGCGCCGGTGGCGCCACCCCCCTCTCCCCGCAGCTCGGAGGGCAGGTCGCCCACGTCGATCACCGGGTGGTCGAGTAGGATGACCGTCCGCTCCACCACGTTGCGCAACTCGCGAACGTTGCCCGGCCAGCGCCAGGACACGAGCCGCTCCATGGCGCGGCCGCTGACACCGGTGATGTCGCGGCCGAAGGCGCGGTTGAAGCGATCGAGGAAGTAGTGGACCAGCGCCGGGATGTCCTCGCGACGGTCGCGGAGCGAGGGCACCTGGATGGGGACGACGTTGAGGCGGAAGTAGAGATCCTCCCGGAAACGCGCCGCCTTCACCTCGGCGCGCAGGTCGCGGTTGGTGGCGGCGATGATCGCGGCGTCGAGGGGGATGTCGGCCACGCCGCCCACGCGGCGGAACTTGCGGTTCTCCAGCGCGCGCAGGAGCTTGGATTGCATGCCCACTGGCAGCTCGCCGATCTCGTCGAGGAAGAGGATGCCGCCGCTGGCCGCCTCGAAGAGGCCGCGCTTGGTGGCCTTGGCGTCGGTGAAGGCGCCGCGCTCGTGGCCGAAGAGCTCGCTCTCCATCAGGGGCTCGGGCAGCGCGGTGCAGTCGATCTCCATGAAGGGGCGATTACGACGCGGCCCCCGCGAGTGGATGGCGCGGGCGACGAGGTCCTTGCCGGTGCCCGACTCCCCCTGGATCAGCACCGTGGGGGTGTCGATCTGCTCGAGCCTGCGGAGGGTGTCGTAGAGTCGCCGCATCGCCGCGCTCTCGCCCACGATCTCGCCGTAGCCGGCCGCCGTGCGCGTCCGCAGGTAGTACACCTCGCGACGAAGTCGCGACTCGTCGAGCGCCCGGCGGGCGGCCAGCGAGGCCTCGCGCAGGTCGAAGGGCTTGGGCAGGTAGGCGGTGGCGCCGAGCTTGGTGGCCTCGATCGCGCTCTCCACGCCGCCGTGCGCGGTGATGACGATCACCGGCAGGTCGTTGTCCTGGTCGCGCAGCGCGCGCAGCACGCTCATCCCGTCGAGTTCCGGCATCTTCAGGTCGAGGAACACCAGCGAGGGTGCCGCGCTCGCCACCTGCTCCAGGCACTGCTTCCCGTTCTCCGCCTCCACCACGTTGTAGCCGTCACCCCGCAACTGCTCGGCGAGTGACCACCGGATGAGTTCCTCGTCGTCGCATACCAGGATGGTCTCGGACATCATTCGCTCCGCGGGGGGACCAAGCACGCGCCGTGCCAGCGCCTGGAGGCCCTGGCTAGTTGCTTTTCACACAGGTATCGGCGCGGCACGCTCTTTGCTCAACCGGGGCGATAGTCATGCCGGCCCCCCTTGCCATCCAAGTAGAGGATCTTGTCGCGACCGTGCTCGCTCTCGTCCGAGTGCGCACCGGTCGACTCGTGGCGCTGACGCTGAGCGCGCCGGCCACGCTCAGCTCCACCGAGCTCGCGCCGAGGGTGCAGGACCAGTTGCGACGCGCTGGCCTCGGCGAGGTCGCGGTGGAAGTGCGGCAAGGCGGGGGACCCCTCCGCGTGGTCGCGGCGGAGTTCGAGCGGTGATGGGGCTCCTCGCGACGGCGGCGCTGGCTGGCCTGGCGGGGAGTTTCCACTGCGTGGGCATGTGCGGTCCCATTGCCCTCGGGGCGGGGCGGGGCTGGCACCTGGGCCGGTCTCTCGCCTACGCGGCCGCCGGCGCGACGGCAGGCGTATCGGGACGTGCCCTGCCCGAGGGCCCCTGGGTGGGCGCGCTGGCTGCTGCCTTCTTCGCGTGGAGTTGCCTGAGGTTCGGCGGCTTCGTCCATGGCGCGGAGGGCGTCCCCGGCTTCTTGTTGCCGCTCGCGCGCCGCGCGCGGGGCCTCGGTCCCGCGCGGGGACTGGCGCTGGGAGCCCTGGCGGCGTTGCTGCCCTGCGGCCTTCTCTGGAGTGCCCTCGCGCTCGCGGCCGCCACGCGCTCGCCCGCGTGGGGGGCGGTCGTGGTCAGCGTCCACTACCTCGCGACGCTCCCTGCCATCCTCGGCACCGGCGCTGCCCTGCGAGCGCTGGGGAGCCGGGCGAGAAAGCCCGCCTCGCTGCTGTTGTTGACGGTGGGGCTCGTCGTGATCGGCCTTCGCGCCGGTGGCCACGCACACGACGACGGCACCACCTGCGCGCCCGTGACCGGCGGGGGCTCGCCGCTGCCCCCGTAGCCCCGCGCGATAGGGACTTCCTTTCGAGATCGCCTGTGTGCAAAATCACACAGGCGGTGTGGGAGATTGCGCGTGCGCCGCTTCCAGGCCTTCGAGATCATGGACCTGCCGGGTTGCCCGGCCTGGGTGCGCGCCGGGGAGGTCGACGCGCTGCGCACCCTCACCTCGCTGGTGCGCGTACACCGCGCCACCGCGCCGCTCCTGGCCGAGGTGCTGCGCGCCCACGGCCAGCGCCGCGTGGTCGACCTCTGCTCGGGGGGCGTCGGTCCCCTCGCCTGGTTGTGGCGCGACGTGGAGAATCACCTGGGCAAGGCCATCGGGGTCACCTGCACCGACCGGTATCCCCAGGTCCGGGCCCTCGACGCCCTCGATTTCGAGTCGCGACAACGGATCTCCTACCATCCCGATCCCGTCGACGCCGCCGACGTGCCTGAGACGCTCGACGGCGTGCGCACCATCTTCGAGGGCTTCCACCACTTCACGCCCTCGCTCGCCGAGCGGGTGGTGGCCGACGCGGTGGGGAAGGGGGCGCCCCTGGTGATCGTCGAGGCCACCGAGCGCTCGCGCTGGGGCCTGCTGGTGGCCTCGCTGGCGGGGCTCGGGGCGATCCTGTCTGCGCCACTGTCGCGACCACGACATCGCGCCGCGCTGCGCACTGCCCGCGACATCGCCTTCCCCGCCGTTCCGCTGGCGTTGTCGATCGACGGCGCGATGAGCGCCCTGCGCACCTGGACGCCCATCGAGATCCGAGCCATCGCCGCCCCTCGCCTGGCGCCCGGCTGGCGGGTGCGGAGCTGCCGCTGGCGGCCGCTCGGGGTGCCGCTGTCGGCGGTGGTGGTCGAGCCCATCCCCCGGGAGCCCTTCGGCGCCTAGGAGGCGGGCACGCCCGCGTGATACGAAGAGAGGATGTATCTGAGGGAGCGTTTCGAGGAGGCGCGGGCGGAGTGCTGGCCCGGCCTGCCCCTGCTCGACCGTCGTGAGCGCGAGCTTGTTGATGCCTCGGCGAGCGACGGCGCGGCGAGCCCAGGCGGGCAGGTGCTAGGTCCGGAGTTCCCGCTCGGTCGTCGCCTCGTCTGGCTCACCTCCGGGCAGGTGTACGTGCGCCGGCGGCAGCACTCGGCGGTGATGTCGCCGCCGGAGCTGGTGGTGGCACCGGCGGTGATCTACGAGCCCCGCGACACCCAGCCGCGAGAAGTGCTCGCCACCGCCGCCGGCCCCGCGAGCTTTCGCGTGCTCGACGGCGAGGCCATCGCCGAGGCCAACGAGCGCCTTCGCCGGGAGGGGCGCTCCCGCGACGCCGATCCCCTGGAGCAGTCGCTGCGGCAGTTCGAGCGCATGCAGGAGTTCCGCGAGGGCTTCATCGCCGCCCTCCGCGACACCGCCGCCTTCGGTGGCGTGCCGGTCCGCGCGCTCCTGCCGCTGCTCGAGGGCGCGAGCTTCGCCTACCGCCAGCGCGGCGAGATCATCGTGGCGGCCAACCAGGACGTGGAAGGACTGTGGTACCTGTGCGCCGGGCGCGCCGACGTGCTGAGCCCCACCGACCCGCTCGAGCGGGCGCTGGGCGGCGGTGGCAAGGACGCCGTCGTGGAGTGGATCGTGGCCTCCCGCGTGCCAGGCCAGCTCATCGGCGCGGCGGCCCTGGGCGGCTTCGTCCACGAGCCGCACACGGTGCGCGCCGCCGACCGCTGCCTGCTGATGCGCGTGGACAACCGTGCTTTCCACCGCCGCGCCGCCGAGTCGCCCTCCTTCGCCCGGGTCGTGGCGCCCAACGTCTTCCCGGTGACAGGCGGGCAGCCGCTCCGACGCGTGGGCGACGACCCCAACGTGGTCCTCTTCCATGCCGACACCGGCGACGACGTGAGCGCCTGGGTGCTCGCGACGGCGGCGTACCACCAGAGCGAGTCGGAGTGGAACGAGCGGGTCGCGGTGCTCCGCCTCCGGCATCGCGATGGTCCCGAGGAGGTCGAAGACCTAGGCGACACCTGGCAGGTGCGCACCTACCGACTCACGGTGAGTCACGATGATGCGGCCCAGGCCATCAGCAACCTGCTGGAGGCCGGCCTGCCCGCCTACGATCCGGCCGCCAGTGGCGCGAACACGCGGCAGCCGCGGCTGGTCTTCCTCCTGCCGGAAGAGGGGAGCGCCGCCTGGCTCGCGCCGCTCGCCCGCGTGGTCGGGCGCCTCGTCCTCGTCACCGCCGACACCACGGCGGCCCGCGCGCCGGAGGGCTACCCCAACAGCGCCGTCTGCTGGGTGTGCGACCTCGACCGTCGCGCCGGGCATCCCGGCGCCCACCGGCCGGGGAGCTGCCGCATCCGGGGCCGGGAACCGCTCCCCCCGCCGGGGCCGGGACCCTTCCCGGCGCGCGGCGCGGCGCTCGCCCAGTCGGCACGGCTGGCGCGGGCGGTCTCGGAGCGTCGCGTCGGCGTGGCCTTCGGCGGGGGCGGGGCGTGGGGCTTCGCTCACGTCGCGCTCATCGAGGCGCTCACCAACGCCTCCCAGCCCATTCCCATCGACGCCGTGTCGGGGACGAGCTTCGGTGCCATCGTCGCGGCTTTCTACGCCTGCTACGGCCCACGCGAGTACCGCCAGCGGCTCGAGGCCTTCGGCGCGCGGCTCAAGCGCCTGGTCATCCCCACCATGCTCGGCTCCGACGCCTTCGCCCGCCAGGCGGCGCTTGCCCTCGAAGACGGGCGGCTCGACGAGTTCGTCACGCCCGCCCACCTCGTGGCCACCAACGTCGTCACCGTGGAGGCGATCGACTTCGAGTCGGGCCCCGCGTCCACCGCGGTCGTCGCCTCCTCCGCCTTCCCGGTGGTCTTCCCGGCACTCGCCCTCGACAAGACCCACCGCATGGTCGACGGGGGCTTCGTGGAGAACGTCCCCGTGGGGCCGCTCGTGGGCGACGGCGTCGACTTCGTCATCGCCGCCAACGTGGTGCCCGTCCCCGGCTCCAAGGGGGTCGGCGGCGGGCTGCTGTTCAGGGTGCTTTCCTCCCTCGCCCTGCCCCGCTTCAGGGACGCCTACCGCGCGAGCGTGCTGTTCATGCACACCGGCGGGGCGGCGAGCGCCTTCGCCGCCGATGCCCGCTGGGACTCCGCGCCGGTCCACGCGCTGCCCCACGAGTTCGACCAGGGACGAAAGATCGCCGACAGCGCCGCCGGCAGCGCGCAGGCCTTCGTCGAGGAGGTCCGCGCCGCCTATGCCCGCCTCGTGGTGGCGCCCGGGGGACCATGAGCGCGGCCGTACACATCCTCGGGACGGGCGCCGCCCTTCCCGCGCGCGAGGTCGACACGGCCACGCTGGTCGCGCGTGCCGTTCCCGGTCGCGACAGTCCCGAGCTAAGGGCGCGCATCGGCATTCGTACCCGCCGGTGGCTCGACCGCGACGAGAGCGTGGCCGAGCTCGGCGCCCGGGCGCTGCGCGAGGCGCTCGACCGCGCCGGTGTCGAGCCCTCGCGCCTGGCCCGCGTCATCGTGGCCACCACCACCGGCGGCGACGAGAAGATCCCCTCCCTGGCCAACGCGCTGCTCGGCAAGCTCGAGGTCGACGACAGCGCCGACGGCTTCGACGTCTACAACGCCTGCACCGCCTTCCTCACCGGCCTCGACCTGGGAGCGCGGTCGGTCGCCACTGGGCTCGGCCCGGTGGCGGTGGTGGCGGTGGAGGCCTTCTCGCGGGCCCTGTTGCCGTCGTCGCCGCGTGCCTACCTGGTGCTGGGCGATGCCGCCGCGGCCGTGGTGCTGGGCCGGGGCGAGGGGGGAGGTCTCGGCCCGGCCTACCTCGCCAACACCGCGCGCCTGCGCGGGCAGATGATCCAGCCCCACCTGCACGAGATGCCCGCGCCCACCTACGTCTTCGACACCCAGGGCGAGGAGCTGCTCGACAGCGCGCTGTGGCACATCCGGCGGGCGTGCGACCGCGCGCTCGCCGCCGCCGGTCTCGGCTGGGGCGACGTGGACTGGTTCTTGCCCCACCAGCCCAACGGGCACATGCTCGACGCCCTGCTGCGCGCGCTGGAGGTACCGGCCGGCCGGGCGGTCCCGGTGGTCGACGAGATCGGCTCGGTCGGCGCCGCCGCCGTGCCCTTCTCCCTGCACCGCCTGTTCGCCAGCGGTCGCGTTCGCCCTGGCCATCGCGTGTTGATGGCGGCGGTGGGCTCGGGCACGGCCTACGGCGCGGCGCTCTACGAGGTGCCGTGATGGGGGTGCGCGCCGTGGTCGCGACCGAGTGGTGGAAACGGAGCTGGGAGTTCCGCCGCCTGTGGCATCGCTACCGGGTGGAGGGCATGGAGCACTTCCACGCCGTCGGCGGGGCGCTGATGGTGGGCTACCACGGGCGACCGGTGGCCCACGACCTCTGCATGCTGCAGGTGGGGCTGCTCCGCGAGGGGGTCCGTACCCACGCGGTGATGCACGAGGTGGCCAAGACCCTGCCGGTGGTGCGACACGCGCTCGGCCCCATGGGCTTCGTTTTCGGCGACGGCCCCGAGGTGGAGGCCGCCCTCGCCGAGGGACGGAAGATCATCGTCACCCCGGGGGGCACCCGCGAGTCGGCGCGGCGCCACGATGTCCGCTACCAGGTGGATTGGGGCGGTCGCACCGGGTGGCTGCGGCTGGCGCTCAAGCACCGGGTGCCAGTGTTGCCGGTGGGCGCGTGGGGGGTCGACGACACCTACGTGGGGCTGGTGAACGGCGCTGACTACATCGACAAGATCAAGCTCCCCGGCGGGCTGCCACCCTGGCTGGGCGTCGGTCCCCTCGGCTTGTGGCCCTTCTCGCCGCCCTTCCCGGTGCAGATCACCTCGGTGATCGCGCCCCCCTACACCCGCCACCTCGACACGGCGGTGGATCCGGGTGACAAGCGGGCGCTGGGCGACATGGCCCGCGAGGTGGAGGGCATCGTGCAAGGCATTCTCGACAGGAGACCGAGTTGAGCCGAGGCGAGTGGTGCGTGGTGCTCGGCGCATCGAGCGGTACCGGCGCGGCCGTGGGGCGGGCGCTCGCGCTGTCGCCCGGTCTCCACGTCTACGGCGCGCACCGGGGTAACCACCCGCAAGGCGCGGCGGCGCTCGTCGACGAGGTCCGGGGCGCGGGGCGTCGCTGTCACCTGGACGTGGCGGACGCCGCCCCCGCCGAGCAGGCCGACATGCTGTGCGCCGCCCTGCGCGAGCGGGAAGGCCCCGGCGCGGTCCGTTTCTTCGTCCACAGCATTGCAAATGCAAGCGTGTCGCGACTTGCAATTGAGCGAGAAGTACACCCGAAGCAAGTTCACAAGACTTTCGACTCGATGGCCCACTCCTTCGTGTGGTGGACGCAGGCGCTGCTTCGCCACGAGTTGCTCGCCCCCGGCGCGCGCCTGCTCGCCCTGTCCAACCCGATGGTGGGGCAGGTGCTGCGCGGGACGGCGGTGATCGCGGCGAGCAAGGCCGCGCTCCATGTCTATGTCCGTCACCTCGCGGCGGAGCTTGGCCCCCTCGGCTACCGCGTCAACACGCTCACATTCGGCGCGGTGATGACCAACGCGCTGCGCACCACCATCGGCAGCGACGACGCGCCCCGTTTCCAGCGCGCCGTCTCGCGCGCCGTCCCCGCGCGGCGCCTCGCCACGGTCGAGGAGGTGGGGCGCGTGGTGAGCTTCCTCGCCAGCGACGCGGCCGATTTCTTCAATGGCGCCGACATCGACTTCACCGGCGGGGAAACCTCTGCTCTACTCGACCGGATCGTCTTTCCCGAGGATTCCTAGATGCCCTTGCCCCCCGACGTCACCACCATCCTCAGCGCCGCCGACATCGAGCGCCTTCGCGGCGCCTTCGCAAACGCGAGCTACCCCGGTGTCGACGAGCACACCCCCGACGGCCGCTTCGGCCAGTACGCGCAGTCGGTGCTGCTCGCGCGCTTCCCCCTAGCCCGGAAGTACGTCGACTCGATCGGCGACTACTTCTACGACGACAACAAGGAGGTGGGCCCGCAAAACCGCGAGCGCGTCGTCATTGCAACTCTACTTTCCCACGCGAACGACGGCGGCTACTTCCTCACCCTGCACGTTTACTGGGCGCTGATGATCGGCCTCAGCGTGCGCGAGATCGCGTGGACGATGGTGCTTTGCTCCTCGTACAGCGGCATCGACCGCTACACCCTCGGGATGACCCTGCTGACCGACGTGACGGGGGCGCTCAAGGCGCAGCTCGCCGTGGGCACCGACGAGGCCATCCACCCGGGCGCGATCGTCGGCGTGCTGGCGCAGACCTTCGCCACGCGCCACTAGACCCTAGCGAGGCGCGTTTTTGGCTCCTCGGGCACGCCGCGCCAGCGGGGCAGCGCCGGTGCGGCGCGCGAGCGCCTCGGCCCGCTCGAGCCGGGCGTCGCGCTCGTCGCCACAGCGTTGCCCGAGTTCCAGCTCGATGAGCGCCTCCTCGTGGGGCATCCCGCAGGCGCGGGCGTCGGCGAGCGCGTCGATCCAGCGCCGGCGGGCACGCTCGGGATTGCCCTCGACGAAGGCGGCGAGGCCCTCCGCCCAGCCGAGGGTTGGCAGCCCGAATCGGTGCAGCCGCGCGAAGCTCTTGAGGAAGCCGAGCGCCTCCCGGGCGTCGTCCCGCGCGGGCCTGGCGTTGCCGCCCTTGCGACGGGCCGCCTCCCAGGCGAGGAGGAGCACCGTGGCAGCGTCGTAAGCGGGGCTATGGAGGAAGTACACGATCGGCGGCGCCCGCCGGAACTGGATCAGCACGTCCTTGGCCGCCGCGATCGCCTCGTCGTGGCGACCCTGCTGCCAGCGGAGGCGCGCGGTGTTGCCCGACACGTAGGCGCGCTCCGCCTCGCCGCGAGTCTCGCCCACGCGCTGTAGCCGCGCCTCGGCCTCGCCCTCGTGCCCGAGCCGGACCAGCGCGCACACCGCGTTGTTGAGGCCCCACTTCTCGGTCTGGCCGTCACCGCGGCGAGCGGCGCTGGCGGCGGTGGCCTCGGAGTCGGCCAGCATCGCGTTGAACTGGCCCTGCCACAGCTTGCCGATGCCCCAGCAGGTCTAGGTGTCTTCCTGCCAGCGAGCATCTTTCAGGGCCGTCGCGATGTCGAGCGAGCGCTGGAATCGCTCGTTGCTCAGCGACCAGCGGGCGTTGCAGAGCTCGAAGATCGCGCTGCGGTTCGACACGTACTCGCTCACCTCGGCCCGGCCGAGCGCGCCGGCGACGGCGAGGGCGCGGTCGACCCAGGCGTGAGCCACGCCCTTGAAGGGGCTCGCCCCGAGCAGCATGCCCATGAAGCCGAGGCCCCGCGCGAGCGCGGGGGTGGGCGGGATGCTCTCGGCGAGGTTGACGCAGCGGAAACCGGCGACGAAGCCCTCGAGGGGCAGGTTGGCGAGGAAGTAGGGCTCGAGGAGCCGCTGGTACACCTGCGCCGCCTCGCGCGTGTACTCGTGGACGATGGGGTCGCGGACGCGGAACGCGGCCGGGACGAGGCTGGCCATCACCCGTCGCGCCACCGCGCCGGCTAGCGCCGCCACCCACCCCAGGCGCGAGCGGGGCAGCGCGTGGCCCAGCGCCGAGAGCGCGCTCTCCGCGTCGATGAACGCCTCGTTCATCTTGCCTACCCCGAGGCGGGCCTCCATGATCGCCCGCTGCCAGCGGCCCCGCCGCAGCGGGGAGTCGGCGCTCGGCGAGCGCGAGGTGAGCGTCATCGCCTCCCCGATGTGCTCGATGGCGCCCTCGTTGTCGAAGTTCGCGAGGCATTCCTCGCCGGCGCGCTCGTAGTTGTCGATGGCGCGCGAGAACTCGTCGGCCTCGCGCCAGTGCCGCGCCAGGCGGCCGAAGTCCACGCCCGCGCCGGTCTCGTCGAACTCGCGCTCCAGCGCCTCGGCGGCGGCGCGGTGCAGCGCCGGGCGCTCATCCTGGGGGATGTCGCCGTAGAGCGTCTCGCGCAGCTTGTCGTGTACGAAGCGCCAGGTGCTGCCGTCCTCGCACTCCATCACCTGCCGTTCGCGCAGCTCGGCAAGCGCGCCGAGCACCGCCGCCTCGGGCAGGCGCAGCGCGTGGAGCAGCGAGGCCTCGCGCATGCTTCGGCCGATGACCGCCGCGAGTCGCGCCACCTCGCGGGCGACCGGTGGCAGTGGGCCGAGCCGCCGACGCGCACCAGCTCCTGCAAGGAGCCGGGCGCCGGCAGCGACGTCTGCCCCTCGCCCACGAATGACCACCTGCCGCCGTCGCGACGGATCATGCCCTCGTTCACCCCCACGCGGAGGTACTCGGCCACGAAGAAGGGGTTGCCCTCCGCCTGCCTGGCCACGAAGTCGACGAAGTCGCTCGGGACGCCGGTCACGGCGAGCATGTCGCGGATCATCTCGCCCACCGCGGCGGGCTCGAGGCGAGCGATGGGCAGCCTCACCACGTCGGGTCGCGACCATAACCGCTTGATCTCCGGGCCCGCCTCGTCGCTTCGGTAGGTGCCCACCAGCACGAAGGGTCGGCGGCTGAGCCAGTCGGCGTCGAGGTCTTCCAGCCAGCCGAGGGTCATGTCGTCGGCCCACTGGAGGTCGTCGAGGATGAGGACCACGCGCCCTTCGAGCTCGACCAGCGCGCTGAAGGCGTCGTCGAGAGCGTCGAGGATGCGCCGGCGGGCCGCCTCGCCGCCATAGGCCTCCTCGCTCCGCGGCACGGGCCGGCCCAGCGCGTGCAGCGCCGGCTCGAAGGCGGCGAGGATGGCGGCGCGCTCGCCGAGCAGCCGGGCCGTCACCTCGGGGCCACGCTCCCGGCAGCGGTCGGCGAGCAACTGGAGGAAGCGGCGCAGGGGGTGCAAGGGCGCACCGGTCACGTCGATGCCCGTCTCGTCCTTCACGCCCACGGGCATGCACTCGCCGGTGATGACGGTGAAGCGGCGGGTAGTCGCCGCCGCCGCGATCTCCGTGGCCAGCGCCGTCTTGCCGATGCCGCTCTCGCCGGCGAGGAGGATCATCCCGCCGCGCCCCAGGCGGGCCTCGTCGAGCACCGCCGTCGCCTCGGCGAGGGCCTGTCCCCGGCCGGCGAGCTGGGGCCGGTACAGGTACACCGAGCCTCCAGGCTCGGGGGCCTCGTCGTCGCCCTCCGCGCCCATCGCGGCCAGTGCCGCCGCGATGTCCTCGGCGTGACCCAGGCGGTGACGTGGTTCCTTGGCCAGCATCTTCAGGAGGAGTTCTTCGAGGGCCGGGGGCACGCCATCGACGACGGTGGACGGGGCCGGTGGCATCTCCGTCTGGATGGCGAGCAGGGCCTCGGCCACCGTGCGCGCGCGCACCGTCGACCGCCCGGTGACCGCCTCGTAGAGCATGGCGCCGAGGGCGTAGAGGTCGGCACGGGCATCGACGGGGCGCCCGGCGGCCTGCTCCGGGCCCATGTAGGCCAGCGTGCCGACGGCGCGCCCGTGGACCTCGATCTTCTCGCGCCCGATGCTGCCGCGGCCGCGCCAGACGAGGCCCAGGTCCATGAGGACCGGGCGCCCGTCGGGCCGGATGAACACGTTGTCGGGCTTGAGATCCCGGTGGACGAGGCCGCGCCCGTGCATGGCGCGCAAGGCCCCGCAGAGCCGGCGCGTGATCGAGAGCACCCGCGGGAGCTGGCCCCCGGCCGCCCGGGGACGGCGGGTCGGGGCCTCGCCGGGTACCAGCGTCGGCGCCGGGGCCTCGCCCTCGAACTCCTCGCCACTCCAGGTGTGCGAGCTTCCCTCGGCGTCCATCGTCGAGACCTCGGGTGGGCCCGAGTTCCACACCTCGCGCATCCAGTCGCGCCAGGTGCCGCCCTCGAGCAGTTCCATGGCGTACCAGGGGGTGCCCTCGTGTACGCCGCTGCCGATCAGCCTCACGATGCCGGGGTGGGAGAGCGACTGCAGCGCGTGGATCTCCGCGCGGAGTCGCCCGAGGATCTCCGGGTTGGCGGCGCGCCCGGCCTTGAGCGCCACCACCTCGCCGGTGTGGTTGTCGACGGCGCGGTAGACCACGCCCGTGCCCCCCTCGCCGATCTTCCGCACGATGCGGTAGCGGCCGAGTTCGGACGGCATCGGGGTGAGCTGCATGGGAGATTCAATCCTACGTCAGCCCGGGGCGCCGGGCGCGAATCGTCGTGAGCAGATTTGGTTCTTCTAGCCGCCGAGCCGGCGAACCAGCGACTCGTGTTCGGGACAGAGTCCCGCGAGTTCACCCGGCGACGCGAGGCGGAAGTCGCCGAAGTCGAAGCCCGGGGCCACGGTGCAAGTGACGTGGCTGCCGGGCTGACCGCGGCACTCGGCCGCCTGCCAGTAGCCGGCCGGGACCACCGCGAGGGCCTCGCCGCCCGGCGAGGGCCCGAGCCGGTGGTGCGCGAGGTGGCCGGCGTCGTCGAGCAGGTAGAGGTCGACCGGCGCGCCCTCGTAGAAACACCAGGCCTCGTCGGCCCGCACGCGGTGCCAGCGCGACACCTCGCCCGGCGCGAGCAGGAAGTGGATGCTGGTGAGCAGGCTTCGCTGCCCGCGCGGCAGGGGCAGGGTGGAGCTAGAGCGGTACACCTCGCGGAAGTGACCCCCCTCCGGGTGTGCCTCGAGGCGGAGTCGCGACAGGCGCTCGCTGAGCCACTCGTTCATCAGTACGGGAAGACCGAGGGGTCGGAGTCATCGCTGTCGCCGCACTCCTCGGTCCAGCCGTCGCCGTCGCCGTCGCTGCCCGCGTTGCCGCACAGGAAGAACTTGGCCTCGTCGAGGTCGTTCACGTCGCCGCCGCTACCGGTGAAGATCTCGTAGACCATGTCCTCGGTGCCGGTGCCGATGCCCTTGGCACCGTAGGCCAGGTTCGCCGCCTCGCTGCTGAGGTCGACCTCGGCCTCGGTGACGGCCCGGTTGCAGGAGAAGCCGGCGAGGCCGTCGCTCATGCTGAGCGCGTCGTACTCCAGGTAGATGCGGCCGTCGTCCATGAGCACGATCGCGAAGGTGCTCGAGTCGGAGTACACGCCGTACTGGGGGATGCCGTTGAAGTACACGCCGAGGGCGTCGTCGTAGCGCACCCAGGAGATGTCGTTGGTGTAGGCGTAGAGGTCGTCCCAGACGCCGGCCACGGCGAGGTCGTACGCGAAGTAGCTCGCGTACTCGGTGTAGCTGGCGTCGCCCGAGCCGAAGGTCACGCGCCCGTTGGTGGTGAGGTAGGCGGTCGAGTAGTTGGTGCCGCAGAAGGGGAAGGTCACCCCCGAGCGCCACGTGATCGTCTGGTAGGTGTCGTCGCCGGTCATCGTGGTGGTCACGGCGCTGCCGTCGGCGGTGTCGGTGTCGCCGTCGCAGTCGTCGTCGATGCCGTTGCTCATGTTCTCCCAGCGGTAGGGGTGCTGGTCGTCGTCGGAGTCGTCGCAGTCGTCGCCGCCGTAGGCGTCGCTGTCGAAGCCGTCCATGTCGTAGTCGTAGTCGGAGTAGCCGTCGCAGTCGCCGTCGATGCCGTCGTAGTAGGTCTCCGAGCCGCCGGGGTAGGCGCTCGCCTCGGTGTCGT
>VGRQ01000019.1 GCA_016875315.1 Deltaproteobacteria bacterium
CCATCACGGTCGCCCAGGTCGATGGCCTCGGTGAGCGCGTCGCCCTCGGTCGCGAAGGTGGCGTAGGCCGCCTCTCGGCTCCACGTGGGCACTGCGGTGAGGTCGGCGAATATGGCGGCTTCCGGGCCGAGGACCAGGAGGTCCGCCCGCCCGTCACCGTCAACGTCTCCCAGCATCCGGGTGTCGGCGATGGCGTCGATGATCTTGGTCAACGCGAGGTCGTCTACCGTGCCGCTGGACAGTTCGCCGATCACCCAGAGAGCGGATGTTCCGTTCGACACGGCCACGTCCACGAGGCCGTCCCCGTCCTGATCTCCGACCGCGTGCACGTTGTTGCCGACGAGCAGACCGGCCTCCGCGCCGGTCCAGGTAGCCGCGGCGCTGGCAAGGTCCTGGATGACACCGCGGGCGAGCTCAGCCGCGGGGTAGAGGTAAACGGCGCCAGCGTGGCTGTGCCCAGTGGAGGTCGCGTAGGGAGCGGAGATAGCGACCTCTACTTGCCCGTCCCCGTCGGGGTCGCCGACGAACTCGGCATGCGACCCGAGGTAGCTCTGAGCCTCCGAGCCTTCCACCCCTCCGGAGGCGAGGTCGGTGGCCAGGCCCCCCGTCGCTGCGAGGCGCTGGCCCTCCACCAGCAACGCCAGGCCGCGGCCGTCGTCGATGCCGGTGAGCCCCAGCAGGAGGTCCGGGTACCCGTCGCCGTTGGCGTCGGAGCCCCCGTCGAGGCCGGAGCCGAGGAACGAGTAGGCATCCGTGGCCTCGAGGGCGACCTGGTCGGCGAGCGGACTAGGCGTCGTGCCACTGACGACGAACACGGCGCCGCCCCACGGGCTGGCGGCGCTGTCGTAGTAGGCTGCGACCGCCCACTCCTCGCGGCCGTCGCCGTCGATGTCACCTAGCGCCGCGAGGTTGCCCCCCGCGGCGGCCCGGCACTGCGGCCTGTGAAAACATCTGTCCCGAACTCGATGGCGAGTTCTTCGAGCTCCCCGTCACAATCCGAGTCGGTGAACCCGCGCTCCCAGATCTCGTCAGCGCCCGCGTGGGTGAGGGGGTCGCCATCGTCGCAGTCGTCGCCTCCGGCCTCGACGGCGACGAAGCCATCGCCATCGAGGTCGTCGGCATCGGCGCCGTCGCAGTCCTGGTCGATCCCGTCGTAGGGCACTTCCGTGCCGCCGGGGTGGGCGTCGTCGTCGGTGTCGTCGCAGTCGGTGGCGTCGTCGACGTGCCCGGCCGGCGCCTCGCAAGCCTGCACCGGCGAGGCTGCCGCGCCGAAACCGTCGCCATCGCCGTCGAGGTACCAGGTCGCGGCGTCGATGGCCGCCTCGTCGGTCTCGCCGTCACAGTCGTCATCGACGCCATTGCAGGCCTCGGCGACGGTCGCGAAGTACTCGTCGGTCTCGCCGTCACAGTCGTCGTCGGTGGTGTTGCACAGCTCGGGCGCGCCGGGGAAGACCGCGTCGTCGAGGTCGTCGCAGTCGTTCTCCGCCACCACGCCGTCGCCGTCGAGGTCGGCGAGGGCGGCCATGCGCTCGTTGTAGAGGTCGGTGTTGATGAGGCAGCCGGCGAGCGCGAGGAGCATGCCGAGGATCTAGCCCGCTAGGCGCGGGCGTCGGCGCCGGTGTGGACGAACTCGGTCGCGGCCTCGTCGAGCAGACCGTAGTTGGGGCGCGGATCCTCGGGCGGCAGGGGACGGAGGGTGTGGACGAGGTACTCCCCCTCGGTGACGAGTGCGTCTGCCATGCGACGGTAGTCGGGCGCAGACGCTCTCGCGGTGACGGCGGCTGGGTCGCGCGTGGCCACCAGCCAGCCCGCGAAGGAGAGCGTCCAGAGCGCGTTCACGGGGATGCAGCAGCAGGCGTCGTCGGCCCAGGTGGCGCCCGAGAGCGAGGCGGCGAACTGCTCGCCGAGCCAGGGCGATGCGACCGCCGCGAGCACCCGGACTACGGTCTCGAGGGCCGACACGCCCACCCAGGTCCACGCGGCGCGGCGCGCGCCGGGGCGGTGAATGAGCAGGCCGGCGACAATGAGCAGGACCGCCATCGCCATCGCGATGTTCCAGAGGCCGCTCCCGGCCAGCGCAAACCAAGCCACGGGCCCCGTGCCGCGCACGGCATCGTAGGCACGGTCGTTGACCCCGTGAAGGGACACGACGCCCATCGCGGAGAGGAAGGGCAAGACGCCGAAGAAGGCGCGGAAGATGGCCAGCGGGAAGGCAAAGGCGAGCGGAAGGAAGGCAAGGCGCGACACGTGGACTCCGGGTTCGTACCGGAGGAGGGCAAGGCGCGTGCCATTGGTACAACCTCGCGTTTCTATGCGCGGGCCGTGACGTTCGTCGGCCGGAGGCATGACGGTCGTCGGTCGGCGCTCGTGTCGCGACGCGGTGGGCAGAGGTCATCCCCCCTGTTTCGAGACACTACCGGGACCCATCGGGCAAGAAATAGGACTGGAGCCCCTCTCCGCCTCGCAGGTTGATGCCGGCGATGGGCAATAGTGACGGTTTGTTCGTGGACGCCGAGCGCGGGAAGCGGTGGCTGTCCTGTTTTTTGCTCGATGACCCTGGCCACTGTCTCGAAATGAGGGGGATGGGTGTCGGCGGCTATGTCGCGACAAGTGAGTGTCGCTAAGTCTTAACCCTTAACCTCCGGCACCTTTGGGGACCTTTGGGGATCAGAACGAGCAGCTATACGTGAACGTATTCGAGGAAGAACTACGATGATCGTAGTAGGTGCCGTAGGAGGTGATGCTGTAGCCGGCGTAGATGGTGTTGCCGGCGTCGTAGGCGGTGATGCTGTTGCTCACCGACACCGTGAGCGTGGCGCCCGACTTGGAGACCGACCACGAGGTGGCGGCCTGGCTGTCGGTGTCGCAGTCGCAGCCGGAGGAGCAGTCATCCCAGGTGAGGGTCATGCCGCTGGAGGCCGACACGCTCGCGCCCACCACCTGGCCGCCGCTACCGTCGCTGCCGTCGTAGAAAGCACCGGTGATGACGACGTCGGAACAGCCGCAGGCGCTGATGGTCACGCTGTAGTCGTAGTTGCCATTGCAGGACGAGCCGCCGTACGTGGAGGCGCTGTAGCTGATGCTGGTCACGCCCTCGTCGATGGTGCCGTCGCAGTCCTCGTCGACATTGTCGCAGGTCTCGCTGGCCGCAGGGTTGATGCTGGCATCGCCGTCGTCGCAGTCGGAGTCGTCGGCGAGGTAGCCGCTGGGGGCGTCGCAACTAAGAACGCTGCTGGTGGCGCTCCCGTAGCCGTCGGCGTCGGCGTCGGCATACCAGGCCGACGCGGAGCCGGTGTCGAGGCCCGGGTCGTCGTCGTCGGCGTAGCCGTTGCAGTCGTCGTCGATCTCGTTGCACACCTCGAGGGCGGCGGGGTTGACGGTGTCGTTGCCGTCGTCGCAGTCGGTGTCGTCGGCCACGTGGCCCGCGGGAACGTCGCAACTGATAGCCGAGTCGCGCGGGTCGCCGTAGCCATCGCCGTCGTCGTCGGCGTACCAGGCGCTCGCGCTGGCGAGGTCGGCGCTGGGATCGTCGTCGTCGGTGGCACCGTCGCAATCGTCGTCGAGGCCGTTGCAGATCTCGGTCGCGGCTGGGTTCACCGCCGAGAGGCCGTCGTCGCAATCGGTGTCGTCGGCCACGTGGCCCGCTGGAGCGTCGCAACTGATGACTGAGTCGCGCGGGTCGCCGTAGCCATCGCCGTCGTCGTCGGCGTACCAGGCGCTCGCGGTGGCGAGGTCGGCGCTGGGATCGTCGTCGTCGGTGGCACCGTCGCAGTCGTCGTCGAGGCCGTTGCAGATCTCGGTCGCGGCTGGGTTCACCGCCGAGCGGCCGTCGTCGCAATCGGTGTCGCCCGCCACGTGCTCGGCGGGCGCGTCGCAGGCCAGGGTGCTGGCGGAGGCGTCGCCGTAGCTGTCGCCATCGGCGTCGGCGTACCAGGTGGAGCCGGTGGCGGTGTCGACGCCGGGATCGTCGTCGTCCACGAGGCCGTCGCAATCGTCGTCAATGCCGTTGCAAAGCTCGCGCGAGCCCGGGTTCACGTCGATGTCGGTGTCGTCGCAGTCGGAGTCGTCAGCCACCGTCCCGGCGGGCGCGTCGCAGGACAGCACGGAGGTGGTCGAGCCGTAGCCGTCGCTGTCGGCGTCGATGTACCAGTCTGCGGCGGTGGCGGGGTCGAGGGAGGCGTCGTCGTCGTCGATGTCGCCGTCGCAGTCGTCGTCGATGTCGTTGCACACCTCGGTGGCGGCGGGGTTGACGGCGGCGTCGCCGTCGTCGCACTCCTCGCAGGCGGCGTGGCCGTCGCCGTCGGCGTCGGCGTAGCCGGTGCTGCCGTCGCAGTTGTAGTCCTCGGCGTCGGCGCAGGTCTCGTCGGCGCCCGGGTGGAACTCGGGGTCGTCGTCGTCACAGTCGCCGTCGAGCGGGGCGTAGCCGGTGAGCGGAATGCAGGCGTCGTCGGTGGCCGCGTCGGTGCCGTAGCCGTCGCCGTCACGGTCCTCGTAGAAGGTGCTGGTCACCCCCTCGTCCACGGCGCCGTCGCAGTCGTTGTCGATCTCGTCGCACACCTCCACCTCGCCGGGGTTGGCGTCGGCGCGTGTGTCGTCGCAATCGGAGCTGTCCGAGACGTAGCCCGCGCCGGGAGCCTCGCAGGTGGCGTAGGGGGCGGAAGCGCTGCCGTAGCCGTCGGCGTCGGCGTCGGCGTAGTAGGTGGTGGTGCCGTCCTCGTCGGTGGCGCCGTCGCAGTCGTTGTCGAGGCCGTCGCAAGTGTCGGGCGCACCGGGGTACACGTCGGGACGGGTGTCGTCACAGTCGGAGCCGTCGGTGACGTGGCCGTCGGGAGCCTCGCAGGCATCCACGCCCGCGTCCGCGTCGCCGTAGCCGTCGGCGTCGGCGTCGCGATACCAGGTGCTCGAGAGGCCCTCGTCGATGGCGCCGTCGCAGTTGTTGTCGATGCCGTCGCAGGCCTCGGCAGCGGTGGGCAGCACGGCGGCGTCGTTGTCGTCGCAGTCGCCCTCCTCGGTGGAGAAGCCGTCGCCGTCCGCGTCGGCGGCCGGGTCTTCCACCTCGGTGTCCTTCTGCTGCTCATCGTCGGTCTCGCGGCAGCTCAGCACCAACAACAGGGGCAACAACGTTCGCATCGCGGGAGTGTACCGCGCCCGACGGTCGTCAGTCGTCTCGGCGACGGACGTCCGTCACCTCGCGGAAAAACAGGCATTGAACCATGGGCACGGGGCGTGCATCGCTGCCGAGTGCCATGCAGTACGAGCAGTCCACCACCAGGTCCACCACCGCCGCCCCGGCCACCACCACCGGGGCCGCGGCCACCACCACCAGCAACAGCGCCGCGCAGGAGGCCGCCGGGCTCGGCGGGGCGGAGGCGGCCTCGATGTCCACCGGCGACCTCGTCGCCACCGTGGCGGCGATGGGCTCCCTCGGCACGGTGGTGCTCGACGCGCTGCCCCGCGAGCAGGCGATGGAGGTGGCGGCGCAACTCTCCGGGCTGGACTGGATCGTCGACTGGCTGGCCGGCACCTCCGAGGCCAGCGGCGAGGAGGCGACCGCGGCGGGGGAGGCGAGCGCCGAGGAGGAGGGGCCCGGCGTGCTGGAGTCGATCGCCGAGATGGTGGGCCTCGGCACCGGCGACACCGACGACGGCTGGGCCCTCGCCAAGCAGACGGCCGCCAACCTCAAGTGCGTGGGCGAGCGGCTCGACGAGGCGTCCGAGCTCGCCGCCGGCCTCGGCCACGGCGACTTCGCCGCCGACCTGGCCACGGCGAGCGCGAGCCTCTACGAGTCCGAGCTCATCGCGGGCGGCGTGCTGAAGGTGGTGGAGGCCAAGACGCGGGTCGACGCCGTGGAGCGCCTGTGCCACGCCGCGCTCGCCGCGTACAAGTGCGACCTCGCCGACGAGGGCGCGGCCGCCGTGTTCGACGAGTTCTTCGCCGCGGCCGGCGCCATGGGAGAGATCGCCGCGGATTACTCCGGGGCGGTGGGGGCGATCCTCAAGCCGATGGCGACCTTCGTGAAGATGTTCGGCGAGTACAACCTCTGCGCGGCGGTGGAGAGGAACATGGGGATGCACGGGGGGCGCGGGCCGAATGGCGATGCGGTGCGCGAAGCTGAAGCTGAGGGCCTTCTCTAGATGCTCGGACTCGTTTTCGCCGCCCTCGCGGAGGAGTTTGTCGGTCGCCTCGAGGGCAGGTGGTGGCCGGGATCCGGGCCGGACGTGCCGTACGGTGAGCAACGTGCCCACTTTGGCGTCGTCCTGCTCGGCGAGAGCGGCGACGCGCGGGTCATCGCCGAGGCCTGGGATCCTGACGCCTTCCCGAGCACTGAACTCGCGGCCTGCATGGGCGGTGTCGTCGCTCTGTCGGGCGTCGAGGTGCCCGTCACGAACCATTACATCGCGCGCGGCATCGCGAATGCCAGACTGCTCGCATGCGTTCCGGCGCCCGCGCAGCCCCCCGCGCCTTTCGGAAACTCCCTCAGCGTCCATGGCGAACTTCGACGCACCTGGGGATACACCCGCGATGGCGCGCGGGTCCTCGGCTTCCAGGTCGAGACCGACACGGGCGCTGTGCTGGTACGTTCCGGGGACCGTTCCCTCGACGAGGCGCTCCTCCGCTTTCTGATGGCCTGCGGCGAGCGTGAGGTGAGCGTCACGGGCGTTGTGACAGCGGTGGAGGCGAGGGGACTCGGCCCCGGTTGGCGCCTCGTCGCGCCGGTCCTCCCGGCCTCCTGCACCAACCCCAGCTACCCGATGCGCGACGGTGTATCCGTCCCTCTCCCCCCCTCCTGGCTGGAGCCCACCCCTCAAAACGTCCAGTAAAACTCGAACGCCTGCGGGATCCACAGCAGGGGAATCGTCTTCGTGGGCACCGGCAGTCCCACGCGGAGGTACCAGCGTTCCCACGAGAACTGCCACGAGAGCGTGAGCACGCCCTGGAGCTGGTCGGTGAGTGGCTTCTCGACGTGGGCGGAGGCGCCCACCTCGACGCTGTCGTCCTCGGTGGCGTAGCCGCCGCTGATGTTGCCGCTGAGCAGGACGAAGGTGTTGGCCTGGAAGACGACCGCGTCGCGCCGGTTGATGCGGTAGTCCATCGCGAGGCGGGTCTGGGTGAGCGAGAGGTTGGCGCCGGCGTAGAGGCCGCCGCCGTCTTCTAGAGACGACGCCAGCTCGCTGGACAGGTCGGCGCCCACGGCGGCGGCCAGCCCCTCGCCGAGCTGGTCGAGCGAGATCTCACCCCGCGCGTTGGCGAGGAGCCAGGCGCTGCCGAAGTGTAGCGAGAACTTGGGCGAGGCCACCCAGGAGGCGGTCCACCCGATGGGCACCACCGTGAGGTAGCCCTCCGGCACGCCGAGTCGCGCCTCGAGGTTGTAGCCGTGCCACGCCGCGTCGATGCCGATGTCGAAGGTGTCGGACTGGATGGCGGTGACCTTCGCGTGCGCGTTGGGCACGCCGAGCACGAAGAGCGCGGCGGTGGTGCCCACGTCGACGTTGTCCCAGAGCCCGAAGTCCTGGTCGAAGAGGCCGAGGCGACCGTGATTCCGGCCGAGCGTGTAGGCCGAGAAGTCCGTGGGGATCTTCGTCTCGATGGGCTGTTGCGCCCACTCGCCGGCGAGCACCGAGGCCACGAGGGACAGCCACATCCGCCCCTCGTATCGCCCCGGCCGGTGTTAGTCCGCCGCCCCGCAGAGGAGCCAGTCGGCATGAAGATCCACGAGTTCCAGGCCAAGGAGGTCCTGAGGAAACACGGCGTCCCCACGCTGCAAGGCGCCGCCGCGCACACCCCCGAGCAGGCGGTGGCCGGCGCGCAGTCCATCGGCGGCAGCGTGTGGGTGGTCAAGTCGCAGGTTCACGCCGGTGGCCGCGGCAAGGGGCGCTTCGTCGGCGAGGTCGACGAAGACGCGATCCAGAAGGCCGCTCGCGGCGACGACGCGCCCGGCAAGGGTGGCGTGCGGGTGTGCAAAGACCTCGACGCCGTGCGGGCCGCCGCGCAGGCGATGCTCGGCAACACGCTGGTTACCAAGCAAACCGGTCGCGACGGCGCCGTGGTGCGCAAGCTCTACATCGAGCAGGGCTGCCAGATTGCCAAGGAGTTCTACCTCGCGATCATGCTCGACCGGGCCCGCGGCCAGGTGCTGGTGATGTGCAGCGCCGAGGGCGGCACCGAGATCGAGGAGGTGGCGGCGCACCGTCCCGAGGCGATCCTGAAGGCCTGGGCCGACCCGCTCACCGGGCTCGGCGCCTGGCAAGCCCGCGACCTCGCCTTCGGCCTCGGCTTCACCGGCAAGGCGGTCAACAACTTCGTCAAGCTCGTGCAGGGGCTGTTCCGCGCCTACAACGCGGCGGACTGCTCGATGCTCGAGGTCAACCCGCTGATTCTCACCGCCGACGAGCAGGTGCTCCCGCTCGACGCGAAGATCACCTTCGACGACAACGCGCTCTTCCGGCACCCCGAGTACGAGAGCTATTACGACGCATCCGAGGAAGACCCGCAGGAGGTCGAGGCGGCGAAGTACGAGCTTTCCTACGTGAAGCTCGACGGCAACATCGGCTGCATGGTCAACGGCGCCGGCCTCGCGATGGCCACGATGGACATCATCAAGTTCTACGGCGAGGAGCCCGCGAACTTCCTCGACGTCGGTGGTGGCGCCACCCGGGAGAAGGTCACGGCGGCCTTCAAGATCATCACCGCCGACTCGGCGGTGAAGGGCATCCTCGTCAACATCTTCGGCGGCATCATGAAGTGCGACGTCATCGCCGAGGGCGTGCTCGCGGCGGTGCGGGAAACGGGACTCGAGGTGCCCCTGGTGGTGCGCCTCGAGGGCACCAACGTCGACCTTGGCAAGAAGATCATCGCCGAGAGCGGCCTGCGGGTCATCGCGGCCGATTCCATGTCAGACGCGGCCGAGAAGATCGTCGCCGCCGTGCGGGGGGTGTGAGATGGCGATTCTGGTCGACAAGCACACGCGCCTCGTGGTCCAGGGCATCACCGGCTCGGCCGGCGGCTTCCACGCCAGCCAGTGTCGCGCCTACGGCACCAACGTCGTCGCGGGCGTCACCCCGGGCAAGGGCGGCACCTTCTTCGAGGGCGTGGTTCCCATCTTCGACACCGTCGGGCAGGCGGTGAAGGCCACGGGCGCCAACGCTTCGATGATCTTCGTGCCCCCGCCCTTCGCGGCCGACGCGATCCTCGAGGCCGCCGACGCCGGCATCAAGCTCCTCGTGCCCATCACCGAGGGCATTCCCGTGCGCGACATGCTCCCGGTGAAGCCCTTCCTCGCCGAGCGCGGGGTGCGGATGATCGGGCCCAACTGTCCCGGCATCATCACGCCCGGGCAGTGCAAGATCGGCATCATGCCGGGCCACATCCACAAGCCCGGCCGCATTGGCGTCGTGAGCCGCTCGGGCACCCTCACCTACGAGGCGGTGGGCCAGCTCTCCCGCCTCGGTCTCGGGCAGTCCACGGCGATCGGCATCGGCGGCGACCCGATCATCGGCACCAAGCACATCGACGCGCTCCAGCTCTTCAACGCCGACCCCGACACCGACGCCGTCATCATGATCGGCGAGATCGGCGGCACGGCGGAGGAAGAGGCGGCGGCCTGGGCCAAGGTACACATGAAGAAGCCCATCGTCGGCTTCATCGCCGGCGCCACCGCGCCGCCGGGGCGGCGCATGGGGCACGCCGGCGCCATCATCTCTGGCGGCCAGGGCACGGCCGAGGCGAAGTACGCCGCGATGCAAGACGCCGGCATCCACGTGGTGCGCAGCCCCGCGGAGATGGGCGCCAAGATGGCAGCGCTCCTCGGGTAGTCCTCGAGGCGGTTTTGTCACCGGGGGGTGGGCCATCTGCCCGACCCGGTCGTAGACTGTGTGCCGCCCTGGAGAAGCCGTGCTCCTATTCCTGATCGCCTGTGACGACGCCCCATCCAAGGAGAGCGGCGACACCGCCGCCGAGGTCGAGACCGGCGGCGACACCGGCGTCGACAGCGACAGCGGCGAGGACACCGAGCCCACCGACGGCGACGCGGTGGCCCTCGACCTGGAGGTCGAGATCAGCGAGCACGTGCACACCGTGGTGATCGTGCGCTGGCGCACCGAGGCGACCACGACGGGTCACGTGGAGTTCGGCGAGACGACGGCCTACGGCTGGTCGACGGCGGAAACGGCGAGCGGAACCGAGCACGAGGCCTTCCTGCTCGGCATGCCGGCCGACACCGAGGTACACCTGCGCGTGGTGATCGACCAGGGCGACGGCACCGCCACCACCTCGAACCACACCATCACCACGCTGTCGTTGCCCAGCGGCATGCCACAGTACGTCGCGAGCGGCTCGATCGCCGGCCAGTGGAACTTCCAGGTGATCCCCACGCAGGGCACCGAGGCCGTGGTCACCATCATCGACAACCAGGGGCGCATCGTCTGGTACTACCTGCCCGAGCCCGGCGGGAACTTGATGAAGGCCATCCTCACGCACGATCGGCAGCACGTGCTGCTGGGGCACGCCGGGGCGCAAGACGCGCTCGACACCTCTCGCCTCGAGTGGATCTCGCTCGATGGCAGCGAGGTGATCGACGTGCCCGCCCCCTACTTCGACCACGATCTCGTGGAGCTCCCCAACGGCAACATCGGCATGATCGTGGTGGAACAACGCACGATGGACGATGGACGCATCTGGTCGGCCGACCGCCTGGTGGAGAGGGATGCCGAGGGCAACGAGACCACCATCTGGAATGCCTGGGACGAGATCGATCCCAGTGGCCTCGGTCTCGACGACCGCGCCAACTGGAGCCACAGCAATGGCATCGAGTACGAGGCCAGCGAGGACTGCTACAACCTCTCGATGAAGGAGATCGGCAGCATCGCGAAGATCTCGCGGTCTACCGGCGAGACCCACTGGTACCTCAACGGGATGCTCAACCAGTTCGAGTTCCCCGAGGGCACCGAGGTGGGGGCGATGCAGCACCAGTTCGAGGTGCTCGCGCCCGGGCACATGCTCATTTTCGACAACGGCCAGCCCGAGCGCGGCTACTCGCGCGCCGTGGAACTCCAGCTCGACGAGGAAGCGCTCGGTGCCGAGCAGCTCTGGGAGTACATCCGCGTGCCGCCGATCTACGTGTACGCCAAGGGCGACGTGCAGCGCTTCGGCGACGGCAGCACCCAGGTGACGTGGTCGACCTCGGGCGAGATCCAGCTCGTCGACGAGGCGGGGATGCTGCTGTGGCAGCTCAACGCCGACCTCGGCCAGGCCATGACCTTCGTGCAACCCTTCCAGAGTTTCTATGCTGACGAGTAGCCTCCTTGTCGCCTGCCTCGACGCGGCCGATGACAGCGCCGACACGGCGGAGCTGGGCCAGGCCGTCGACCCGCCCGATCCATCGGGCCTGATCGCGCTGGGCGACGGCAACAACTACGGCTTCGATGGTCAACTCGACGGCCCCACCATCCCGCTGGCGGCCGAGCAAGACGCCACCATCGACTTCTCCGGCCTCGACAAGGACCTGCAGTGCCACGACCTCGACCCGGTGGCCGACGTCGACAACGTGGCGCTGCTCATGTTCCGCTACCTGACTGAAACGGAGGTGGAAGCGGGCCTGTCGACCGACTCGCTCGAGATGGCCGACATGAGCCTCTACATCTCCTACGAGCCGGGCGACGCCACCAGCTTCCGGCTCTCCGACCTCAGCTTCTTCGGCACCGACCCCGAGATCGAGGCGGAGTTCCACGAGGGCAATGGCAGCTTCCTGGTCTTGCTCACCACGGGTACCACCGTGGGCAGCGGCGCGAGGATGATCGGCTTCCTCCAGCCCAGCGCCGGGGAGACGTCCACCAGCGGCGCCTTGACCGACGGTTGCTCGGTGCTCGACTACGAGGCCGATCTCACCTCGCTCCAGCCGCTGGCGGTGCTCCCGGACGGCCCGTGGACGCTCGACTGGAGCGCCGTCACCGAGACGGGCCAGGGCACCGAGCTGGTCGACACCAAGGTCACCTCGGTGATGTTGGCCTACTACGCGAGCCTCACCATGGCCGACCTGGAGCGGCAGTTCCTCGACATCGAGATCCTGGCCGACCGCACGTGGAACCTGGAGCACGCGGGCGGCACCAGCGCCGACCTGTCCCTGCTGGTGGATGCCAGCGACGGCAGTACCTTCGCGGGCTTCGAGGCCGAGGGCACCTACCTCCTGGCGCTGCGCTGCGGCAGTTGTCCGAGCCCCGCGCCGCTGGTGCTCACCCAGTTGGTGCCCTGGCGGGAGTAGCCGCCGGGCGGCGGCTCCGATAGAAGCCGGCCCTCCCGAGGAAGCCGTGAACCAGACCTTCGCCATCATCAAGCCCGACGCCGTCAAGGACAACAAGGTCGGGTCGATCATCGCCTACCTCGAGGAGCGCGGCATCCGCGTGGCGGCGATGAAGATGGTGCAGCTCACCCGTCGCGAGGCGGAGGGTTTCTACGCCGAGCACCGCGAGCGCGGTTTCTTCGGCGAGCTCGTCACCTTCATGATCTCCGGCCCGCTCGTGCTCATGGTGCTCGAGGGCGAGAACGTTCGCTGGCGCTACCGCGAGGAGCTGATGGGCCCCACCGACCCCGCCAACGCCCCTCCGGGCACGCTGCGCAACATGTTCGCGCGCAGCAAGGGCGAGAACGCGGTCCACGGCTCCGATAGCGACGCCAGCGCGGTGCGCGAGATCGGCTACTGGTTCCCCCAGCACGAGATCTTCTAGCCGCCGTCGGCGCCGGGCCGCCCCTGCTACACTCCCCGCTCGCGGAGCGCGGATGAGCAAGCAGATCGGCGACGGCTACCACCTGAAGTTCACCATCGGGAAGGCCCTCTGGAACGACCTGTTCGGAGTGGGCCTCCCCTTCGAGGTGGGAAAGGGCACCTTCGACCTCGTCCAGCAGGTGCGCGTGGGGGTGAAGCAGCTCGGCGTGCGCCAGAAGGTGCGCGGGCTCCTGGAAGACCGCAACGTGCAGCTCCCGCCGGTGGTGGTGCGCGGCAAGGACGCCGCCGTGAAGGTGTGGGAAAACCGCCGGGAGACGGTGTGGCGGGTGGTGGACGAGCTGGTGAAGGTCCAGGGTGACTGGCAGGTGATGGTCGACCGCGATGGCTCCGACTTCAAGTACGCGGCCCAGCGTTTCGGCGTGGAGGCGCACGTCAAGGCCGTCGCGACCGGAAAGGTGTACCTGTTGCGCGAGAACATCGAGATTCCCTTCGTGCTCGAGAAGCGCATCGGTGCCGAGGCTGCACTGGCCGACATCCGCTACGATCGCGACCGCCGCGCGCTCATCGGGCGCCTGCAAGACGTGGAGGTCGACCTCGGCGAGTCCTTCGTGTTGCAGATGTTGTCGCGGGGCGTGGAGCGCTTGCTCCACGAGCAGGTCGACAAGGTGAACCCGGTCCCCATCCTCCGGAAGGACCAGGTGGAGGAGATGGTGGCGCCCGCTGGCGGCCCCCTGCGGGTGAAGATGGGCGTCGACGACGTGGCCCTCGACATCAGCGACGAGGAGATGACGTTGAAGGTCCGCTTCGGCTTCTCCACGCTCCAGCTCACGGGGGCCTGATGCTCTGGCGGCCGGGGAAGAAGACTGCGGGGGAGCGATCCACGGCGCGGCTCCCTCCCGGCCAGAAGCTGGTGACGGGTTTTCCCGTGCTCCACGAGGGGCCCATCCCCGACTTCAACCCTGCAACCTGGCGATTCCGGGTGTGGGGCGAGGTCGAGAACCCGGTCGCCCTCACCTGGGTAGAGCTGAACGAGCTGCCCCGGATGGCCGTCACTCGCGACTTCCACTGCGTCACCACCTGGTCGCGCTACGACAACCTGTGGGAGGGGGTGTCGGTGAAGACCCTGATCGACCTCGCGCGCCCCCGCGACACGGCTACCCACGTGCTCGTCCACTGCTACGACAGCATCGACTACACGACGAACCTGCCGATGGGCGACTTCGCGCGGGACGACAATCTCCTCGCCCTGCGTCACGACGGCGCGCCGCTGTCACCCGAGCACGGGGGACCGATCCGGCTGGTGGTCCACCACCTCTACGCCTGGAAGAGCGCGAAGTGGGTGTGCGGCCTGGAGTTCTTGCCGCGCGACCGGCGGGGCTTCTGGGAGGAGCGCGGCTACCACAACCGCGCCGACCCCTGGCTGGAAGAGCGGTATTCCTACCAGGAGAAGGACTAGCCGGCCGCCTCGGTGGACTGGGGGATGACCACGCCCTCGGCGCGGCCGCCGGTCCAGCCGCGCCACGGCGTGGCGGGCGCTCCCAGTCGGAACACGACGACGCCGCCGAGCGCGTCGAGGGGCACCGGCCCCCACCAGCGGCTGTCGACGGCGCGGTCGCGGGCGTCGGCCGAGAGGTAGGCCGCGTCGTCGGGGATGCCGACGTCGTCGTGCTCGTAGCGGGTGATCTCTTCGAGCCGCCGGGACACCAGGTGCTCGCCCTCCAGCCGGATCGCCTCGCCGTCGAACTCGCCCATGTCGAGGAGCCGCGACCGGGGGCGGCTGGAGGTGTGGACCCCGGACGACGAGTAGCGGGCGGCGCCGCCGATGCCCTCCACCCGGCGCAGCGTCCAGCGCGACGGGTCGAGCGGGTCGCGCAGGGCCACCACGTCGCCCTCGCGGGGCTCGACCGGCAGCACGAGCACCAGGTCGCCGCGCAGGTAGCTCGGCGACATCTCGCCGTCCGGCACGTAGGCCACCTGTCGCGACAGCACGCCTGTGGCAAGGACGGGGACCGCGGCGGCGAGTAGCCAGCCCCGTCGCACTACTTGCCGCTGCAGAAGGGCTTCTTCACCATCGCCCCGTTGTTGGTCTCGTCGCACTCCGACACGAAGCCAGTGCGGCTGCCGTTGTCGTCGACGTACACCCACAGCTTGTCGGCCTTCTCGATGTCGCTCGACTGGACCGCGAAGACCACCGCCTCCGAGCTCATGCCGGAGGGGATCGCGTCGTCGAGCGTCTCGGTGGCGAGGTTGACGAGCGAGTCGTCGATCTCGGCGTAGAGCGCGAGCGACACGCCTGCGTCGACGTCGGCCGAGCCGGTGTTCTGGGCCCGGGCGGTGACGAGATACCAGCCGCGATCGCAGTCGTCGTCACAGGTAGACAGGATCTCCGCGGACAGTTCGTCACCGAGCGCCTCGCCGGGGGCCAGCGCGTGGGCCGAGTGGAAGTTGTTGTAGGTAGTGAAGTTCTGCACGGCTGTCGTCGGGACAGTCAGGTCGTCGTTGATGTGGGTGATGTCGTAGGCGTGCATGTTCCACACCGTACGCGCCGGCGCCCAGGAGTTGGTGGCGTCGCGGTACACCGAGAAGCCCGGCCCCGCGCTGAAGTTCTGGTCGTGGGCCACGACGATGTCGGCGTGGCCGTCGGCGTCGACGTCGGCGATGGTGGGGTAGTCGTACATCGTGTCGGAGTTGTGCTCGCCGCTCTTGAACTTCACGTCGCCGTTGGTGCCGTCGAAGGCGTACATCGCCACCTCGTCGATGTAGACCACCTCCTGGACGCCGTCGCCCTCGAAGTCGAAGAGCGAGGCGCCGGTGGCGCCGGTGCTGTCGGTGATGCGGGCGCTCCAGAGCACCGATCCGTCCTCGCCGTTGACCGCCCACACGTTGTTGGCACGCGCGGCCACCACCTCGGGGAGGCCGTCGCCGTCGATGTCGCCGATGGTGGGCACCGACATGATCCCGGAGTTGTCGCCACCGCCGCCGGGCAGGTTGTAGGTCCACAGCTCGGTGCCGTCGGTGTCGATGGCGACGAGCTCGCTGTATGTGGCCCGGACGAACTCGCCCTCCGGGTCGCCGTCGAGGTTGGCGATGGCTGGGGCGCCGTCGGGGCCGCCGCGCACCTCCATGATCGTGTAGCCGTCGGGGTCGTAGAAGGCGTTGCCGACGACGACTTCCTCCACGCCGTCGAGGTCCATGTCGGCCACCGCCGGGGTGGCCCCCTCGCCGTACAGCCCCCCGATGCCGAAGTAGTTGTCGCAGCCGCGACCGTCGCGACCCACGCCGCGCTCGGTGAGGTCGTCGTTGAGGATGACGCGCCCGGCGATGATCTCGGCGTGGCCATCGTGATCCATGTCAGACACCACGATGCCGGTGACGTGGTCGAACTCGCCGTCGGTGTAGGTTTGCGACTCGCCGAGGAAGTTGCCCCCGCTGTCGTACATCACCACGCTCACCGGACTGTTGGAGATGAGGCTGTACTCGTGCAGCTTCACCGCGATGATCTCGGCCTGCCCGTCGCCGTCGAGGTCGGCGAGCGTCGGCCCCGACCCGTAGCCGATCGACGCGCCGCTGGTTTGCCAGAGCATGCCGCTGCCGTCGCCCTTGTAAGCGGCCAGCTCGCCATAGGGCTCGAACAGCCAGCCCCAGGTGATGACGATCTCGGGCATGCCGTCGCCGTTGATGTCGCCCACGGCGGGGAGCGAGGCGGCGTTGCCGTCGACCTCCCAGGACACCACCGGCTCGAAGCCGCCGATGTCGAAATGGCAGGTGTCGGACAGCGCCACCTTCTCCGGCTCGAACTCCTCGGGGTCGCAGGCGCCGAGGTCTTCCTGCTCCGGGTCGAAGGCCGTGTCTTCGCCGTCGATGTTGCCGTCCTTGTTGTCGATGCCCTCGAGGTTCCAGTCGGAGCAGCCCAGGAGGCCGAGGAGGAAAAGGCGGTAGCGCATGGCCCGCGGTTGTAATCGAACTCGCGGCGATCCGCTGGCCTACTCGGTCACGCAGTCGTCGGCGCAGGCCAGCATCGCGGGGTCGCAACCGGCGTCTCGCTTGTCGAACACGCACTCGAGCCAGCATTCCTGCCACTCGTCCGGTCGCGACTCGCAGTCAGCCGTCTCGGTGTCGAGGTCGATGACCACGCCCTCCACGTCGCACACGTCGCGCAACAGCGCCGCTCCCTCGTCGCAGGTGACAGGTGCTTGCTCGGCCTCGCCCTCGTCGACGGTGCAGGCCAGCAGGACAATCCACATCGGTTCTCCGGGGGTGCGGCCGCATGGTAGATCGGCGCGTGGCCGACGACCAGCTTCACGCTCTCGCTGCCGAGCTGGCGCTCACCCGCGCGCAGCTCAGGGCCACGCGCGGGCGCCTGTTCGAGGTCCTCGAGAACGGCGCGGAGATGGTCTTTGTCAAGGACCTCGATGGCCGCTACGAGTTCATCAACGACGCGGGCGCGGCGCTCCTCGGCCTCACGCCTGGCGAGGTGATCGGCGCCACCGACCGCGAGATCTTCGAGCCCGACGTGGCCAGCGAGATCGCGGCCCAGGACCGGCGCGTGGTTGCCACCGGCGAGACGCTCGCGGTGCGCGTGCGACGCCCCTTCCCCGATGGGCCGCACGACCTCGTCACCCACAAGTGGCCCTGGCGCGACGACGAGGGCCGCATCGTGGGGGTTGTCGGGGTCACGCGCGACGCCACCGACGAGGACTCGGCCCGGCGCGAGGCGGCCGAGTTGGCCATCGGCATGTCGCACGTGGTGGATGCGCTGCCCGACGTGGTGCTGGTGTACCGCGACGAGGTGGTGCTCCACGTCAACCCGGTGGCGCTGTCGGTGCTGCGGCGCGCCGAGGGCGAGCTGGTGGGCGCACCGCTGGGCGCGGTGATTCGCGCCGACGACCTCGATCGGCTCCTCCAGCTCCGCCAGGGAACGCTGAGCGGCGGTTCCTCGGAGTTCCTTCTCGACCTTCCCGACGGTTCCGGCGTGCTGCTCGACGTCCGCGACGTCGCCGTGCCGTGGTACGGCAGCCCGGCGCGCTTGCTGGTGGGTCGCGACATCACCGCGCGCCGGCGCAGCGAGGCGCAACTCGCCAGCACCGACCGCATGGCGGTCCTTGGGCTGCTCGCCAGCGGCATCGCCCACGAGATCAAGAACCCGCTCACCTTCGTGCTCAACCGGGTGGTGGAGCTGGAGGCGCGCGCCGGTGGCGCGGACCGCATCGCCCTCGCCGACATCCGCGACGCCGCCGAGCGCATCGCGGTGATCGTGCGCGACGTGTCGGGCTTCGCGCGGCCCGACGACGCCGAGGCGCCGGTGGCCGACGTCGAGGCGGTGATCGATCGGGCCGTCGTGCTCGCGCGGAGCCGGCTCAAGGGCGTGAAGGTGACGCGCGAGAAGGGGGCGCGGCGCCCCGCCCGGGTGGGCGAGCGGCGGCTCTGCCAGGTGCTACTCAACCTGCTGGTCAACGCGGCCCAGGCGGTCGGCAGCGGCAGCGGGGGCTCGATCATCATCCAGACCAGCGACGACGGGCGCGCGGTGGTGATCCGGGTGCGCGACAACGGCCCGGGCGTGCCGGTGGAGCTGGCGGCCCGCATCTTCGAGCCCTTCGTCACCACCAAGGAGATCGGCGAGGGCACCGGCCTCGGGCTGTGGTTGTCGCAGAGCATCGTGGAGGGGCTCGGCGGGCGACTGTTGCTCGAGAACCCGGGGCTGCCCGGCGCCTGTTTCGCGCTCCACCTGCCGGTGTCTACCGAGCCGATGCCCACGCGTACCCTCTCCTTGCCGGGGCGCGCGGGCTCGTCGCGGTCCCGGTCGGCCGCAGCGCCGTCGCGCCCCGTCGCCTCGCGACCGAGGCTCCTGGTGGTCGACGACGAGCCCATGATCGCCGACCTCGTCGCCATGGGGCTCTCCGACCAGTTCGAGGTGGTGTACGCGGAAGGGGTACTCCCGGCCATCGCAAGCTTGCAGGCGGCCGGGCGCTTCGATCTCGTCCTCTGCGACCTGATGATGCCCGACGGGGGAGGCGCGCGGGTGCATGCCCAGATCATGAGCATCTCATCGTCGCGACCCAAGATGGTGTTCATGTCGGGAGGGGCCGCCGACGCCGAGGCGCGTCGCTTCATCGCGGAGTGGCGCATCGAGATCGTGGAGAAGCCGTTTCGCCTGGCGGAGCTGCGTCTTCGCCTGCTCGCGGCGCTCCGCGCGTAGGCGCCTCAGCTGGTGGCCGCGTGCCACCCGAGCGAGATCGCCACGAGCGACAGCCCGATCTTGATCCAGCGGGCGGTGGCGGCGAGCGCCAGCACGTCGAGCGGCATGCCGACCGCGCCCGCGGCCAGCGTGGCGAGGCCGAAGGGAATGGGCGTGACCCCGGCGATGGCGACGGCGCGGCCACCCCAGCGGGTGACGGCCGCCGCGGCCCCGGAAACGAGCAGCAGCCGCTCCAGCCAGCGAAGGCGACGGCCCCATCGCCCCAGCGCCCAGCCGAGCACCGAGGAGCCGAGCGAGGCCAGCGAGGCGGTGAAGAAGAGGGGCCAGGCCGGCACGCCGGCCGCGGTGCCGAGCACCAGCCCCGGCTGGAAGCCGAGGCCGGGGAGCGGGTCGAGGGCAAGCACCAGGGCAGCGATGCCGCCGATGCCGGTGTGCTCCACCAGCGCGCGCCCGGCGCCCTCGAGCGGGGCGCGGAGGAAGTACGCCATCGCCAGCACGGCGGCCGCCACCAGGCCGAGCGCCAGGGCGAGGCGAGCGAGCGTGGGACCGGCGCGGATCTCGGCAGGGTCGAGCGCGCTCAGGCAGCGGGGGGAGACGGGCTCGTCATGCATCCGTAGCGGCACCCTACACGCCGCGGGCTGCTCCGGCCAGCATGCTACGCTTCGGGCGTGTCGAGCGCCCAAGGGCTGCCACCTCCCGGGAGTCCACCGCCGGCTTCGGTGAACGATCCTCTCGTGGGCGCGGTGGTGGCGGACAAGTACCGGGTGATCGACCTCGTCGCCCGCGGCGGCATGGGGCGGATCTACCGGGCGGAGCAGGCGCCGCTCGGGCGCGAGGTGGCGCTGAAGATCCTCACGCGACCGGTGCTGGGCACCAACCTCGACGACGTGGCGCTGGAGAAGAGGTTCCTGCTCGAGGCCGCCACCTGCGCCCGGCTCCGGCACCCCAACACGGTGACGGTGTTCGACTACGGCGCCATCGACATCGCCGGCGAGCAGACCTTCTACATGGTGATGGAGTTCGTGCGCGGCCGCACCGTGTCGCAGGCCATCCGCGCCGAGGGGCCCTTCTCGCCCGCGCGCACCGTGCGCGTGGCCCACGAGATCTGTCGCTCGCTGCGCGAGGCCCACCGCGCCGGCATCGTGCATCGCGACCTCAAGCCGTCCAACGTCATGCTCGCCCAGACCGAGGAAGGCGAGGCGGTGAAGGTGCTCGACTTCGGCGTGGCCAAGGTCATGGCCGAGGGGGCCGAGAGCCTCACCACCGACGGCAGCTTCGTGGGTTCGCCCCGCTACACTGCCCCCGAGCAGGTGCGGCAGGAGCAGATCGACGGTCGCGCCGACCTCTACGCGCTCGGCGTGATGATGTTCGAGATGCTCTCGGGCGCGCCACCGTTCTCGTCGAGCGAGCCGGTGCGCACGCTCTTGATGCACCTCAACGACCCGGTGCCCGCCCTGCACGGCCCGGAGGGTGTCCCCGCGCCCATCGAGGCGCTGGTGCGCCGGCTCCTCGAGAAGGACCCGCGCGCCCGCTATGCCGACGCCGACGCGGTGATCCTCGCGCTCCGCGCCACCCGGCTCCTGCCGGTGTCCGAGTTGCCCGAGGCCACTGTCGACCTCCCGCTCGAAGACGACTCGGTCACCGAGGACAAGCCCGCGGTGGCGTCGCGCACCTGGGCGTCGCCAGAGCTGGCGCCGGGGCCGGTCGACACCCGCTTGCCCACCTCGCCCACGGTGATCGGCTCGCCGGAGTTCGCGCGCGCGCTCGCGGGCGCCCAGGCGCGTCCTGAGCCTGCCGCCCCGGTGGTGGCGGCGTCCCCTTCACCGGCCCCGGCGACGGGCCGCTGGCTGGC
>VGRQ01000020.1 GCA_016875315.1 Deltaproteobacteria bacterium
CACGGCGCGCTCTACGAGATGACGCTACGCTGCGACTTCGACGTGTCGTGCGATTGCTACGAGTTGCAGTACGACGGGGCCGCCTACGATCCCGAGGGCATCTGGGCCGGTTGCGACGCCGCTGCCGTGGCCACGCCCGAGGCGATCGCCGCGGCCTTCGACTGGGATCGCCTCGTGCGTTACCTCGCCCTCGAGAAGGCGCTCAACCACCCAGATAGCTACTCTTACAACCTGAATAACTATCACATCTACGTCGACCCGGCTACCGGCTGGCTCACGCTCACGCCCTGGGGGGCGGACTCCACCTTCGTGTGGGTCTACCCGCCCTGGAACCTGTCCCAGCCCTGCGAGCCGGTGCACCTCGACGTGGACTACGCCTCGCCCTACGGCTGGCTGGCGCGCTGGTGCGAGGACGATCCCACCTGCCGCGAGGCGCAGCTCGACGAGCTCGACGCGCTCGCGACACTCATCGAGGACGCCGGCCTCGCCGATCGTGCCACGAGCACGCACGCGCGCGTCCGCGACCACGTCGCCGCCGACCCGCAGGTGGACTACTCGCTCGACGACCACGACTACCAGGCCGCCTGCTTCGTCGACTGGATCGAGCGACGCCCCGACGAGCTCCGCGCCTGGGTGGAGAACGCGAGGTAGGTAGGGCGCATGTGCATGAAGCTCCGCGCCCGCCTCCTCGACTGGCTGGCCCGCCGGCTCCGCCCGGGGCATCGCACCAACGCAAGCGGGAACAACATGTCACAGCGGTGATCGATCGAAGGCCCAGCGGGCATGCCGCGTTAGCACCCCGCCCCGGAGTTCCTCATGCTCGCGCTCCTCGTTTCCCTGGCCCTCGCCAAGCCGGCCGACGCCTCGTGGATGGCGAAGTCCGCCACCTTCACGCAGGCCGACATCGTCAACGCCCGGGGCGCGGCGCTCGCGGCGGCGATGGTGGCCGCGCTCCCGGAGACCCTCGACCCCCTCTCGGCCAACGTGGTGCTGTGCGACAAGCAGGGGCTCACGCAGGTGGAGTTCCTCATCAACGAGAAGGCGGTGTACGAGCTGCAGAACGGCAGCGAGTTCTCGCGGCGCAGCGCGCTGGGCAACACCCACGGCCAGATCCTCGCCGAGATCGTGAAGGCCGGCGGCGGCGAGGGCGGCAGCGGCTACTTCGGCACCATCACCGCGCCGACGAGCACCAGCGAGAAGGCGGTGACTGACTTCCTCAAGGGTCGCGAGGCGGGCGATCTCGTCGTGACCATCGGCTGGAAGAACCGCGACGGCGCCTTCGTGTACGCCACCCTGTACTCCGACCGCTACGACATCAACCCCGAAGCGCCGAAAGCCAAGAAGTAAGCATGTGGTTGTTGCTCGCCTGCGCCGAGATCGAGGACAACGACGCCCGCGAGGGCAGCCGGCCCGGTGACGGCGCCGGCGACAGCGCGGCCGACACCGCCGGCGACAACAGCGATCTCCCCGCCGCGAGCGATCTCGTCGACGAGGTCCGGGCCGACCACGGCGCGATGCTGCACCTCTCGCAGGACCACGGCTGGCCGGTACCCACCCGCGACGGCTACCTCTTCGTCTACCTGCGCGACGGCGAGTGGTCGCTGGCCGGCGAGTTCGACGGCTGGACCGGCGAGGCGATGAACTGTCGCGACGGACTATGCTGGATCGTCGTCGACGACCCCGCTGGCGGCTACAAGTTCACCAACGGCAGCGCGTGGAATGTCGACCCCTGGTCGCGCCAGTACACCTACGACGACAACGGCGAGATGAGCCTCGTCAACGAGGCGTCCACGCGCCTCGAGCGCCACTTCGGCGTGGGCGGCATCTACATGGAAGCGCGCACCCTGCGCGTCCTCGTCCCCGGCGGCGGCCACGACCGCACCCTGTTCATGCACGACGGCCAGAACCTCTTCGATCCCGAGGCCATCTGGGGCGGGTGGCACGTCCAGGACAGCGCGCCCGGCGGCGTGCTCGTCGTGGGCATCGACAACACCGGCGAGCGCTTCGAGGAGTACACGCACGTCCCCGACAAGATCGAGGGCGACTGGTACGGTGGCGAGGGCGACGAGTACGCGGACTTCGTGCAGGGGACGATCCGCCCCTTCATCGCCGGCCACTACGGCGAGCCGGGACCGGTGGGCACGCTCGGCAGCTCGCTCGGCGGCCTCATCAGCCTGCACCTCGCGGGGCGCTACGCGGGCGAGTACGCCTTCGCGGGCAGCATGTCGGGCACGCTCGGCTGGGGCAGCATCGGCGCGGACAACGACACGATGATCCAGCTCTACGAGGCTGCCGGGCATCGCGACACCGTCATCTACCTCGACTCCGGCGGACAGGGGAACACCTGCGCCGACAGCGACGGCGACGGCACCCACGACGACGACCCCACCTCGTCTGACAACTACTGCGAGACCGTCCAGATGAGGGACACGCTGGCCGATCTTGGCTACGAGTACGAGAAAGACCTGTTTCACTGGTGGGAACCAGGTGCCGATCACGACGAGATGGCCTGGGCCGCGCGCGTTGACCTGCCGCTCGGCGTCTTCGCCTCGCTCTGATCTTACTTTCGGCTTTTGGATATCGGGTACACTCTCTCCGTGGACGTCCTCTTCCTCTCGCCGAACTACCCCCCGGAGATGCCTCACTTCGCCCGGGGCCTGGCCGAGGCGGGCGGGCGGGTGCATGGCGTGGGCGACACGCCGGTACACGAGTTGCCGCACGGGGTGCGACGGGCGCTCACCAGCTACCTCCACGTGCCCGCGCTCGGAAACGTGGCCGAGGTGCGCAGCAGCATCCACCGCTGGCTCGCGGGCCGGCGTCCCGACCGCGTGGAGTCGCTCTGGGAGCCGCTCACCCTGCTCGCCGCCCAGCTCAGGTCCGACCTGCGCCTCCCGGGCATGAGCCCCGACACCGTCCTTGGCTTCCGCGACAAGCCGACCATGCGCCAGCGCGCCGAGGCCGCCGGGCTGCGGGTGCCCCGCACCACGCGAGTGCGCACCGCTCACGACGCGAGGCAGGCGGCCGACCGCGTCGGCTTTCCCCTCATCCTCAAGCCGGTAGACGGCGCCGGCAGCGCCGACACCCACCGCGTGGAGAGCTGGCCCGCCTTCGAGGCGGCGCTCGCCGCCACCCGCCACGTGGGGGAGGCCACCGTCGAGGAGTTCGTCGAGGGCGAGGAGCTCACCTACGAGACGCTCTGCATCGACGGGCGCGTGGTGTACGAGTCGGTGTGCCGCTACGAGCCCAACGTGCTGGTGGCGCGGCGCAACGAGTGGATCAGCCCGGTCATCCAGGCCCTGCGCTCGACATCGGCCGACGAGCTCGCCGCTGGCGTACAGCTCGGTCGCGACGCGGTACGCGCCCTCGGCATGGGCACCGGCATCACGCACATGGAGTGGTTCCGCGCGCAGGACGGCACCGCGATCTTCGGCGAGATGGCCTGCCGCCCCCCGGGCGCCAACATGGTCGACCTGATGAACTTCGCCGACGACCAGGACCTCTACCGGGACTGGGGACACGCGGTGGTGCACGGGACGGCCCCCCCCCGCCCGCCGCGCCCCTGGTCGGCCGCGATCATCTTCAAGCGCGCCGAGGGACAGGGCCGCATCCGCGCCGTCGAGGGCCTCGACCGCTTCATGCAGAAACACGGGGCGCACGTGGCCCGCGTCGACCTGCTCCCCATCGGCGAGCCACGCCGCGACTGGCAGGCCACGTTCCTCGCCGACGGCAACCTCGTGGTGCGTCACCCCGACGAGGAAACATGTCGCGACATCGCGCAGGAGGCCGCGGCCACCATCAAGTTGTACGCAGGGTAACTACTTGGTTTCCTTGTGCGGCGTGACCTTGCGCTCGAAGCGGCAGTACTTGTTCAGCTCGATGCGCGCAGCAGTGTTCTTCTTGTTCTTCTGCGTGGCGTAGCGGCTCACGCCGGGGATCCCGCTCTCGCGACAGGTGGTGCACTCGACGAAAATCGTCTGGCGGCCCTGGGCTTTCTTCTTGGCCATGTTCGACTCCGAGACAAAGAGCCGCGCGGCTAACGAGGCCGCCGGCGGACGTCAACCGGAGACGAGCACCTGCCCCGGCCAGCGCGCGGCGTGCTCGGCGAGCGCCCCCGACACCTCGGTTCGACCGGTGACCTGTACCCGCCAGCGCTTGTCCCGCGCCCGGTGTACCAGCACCGCGCGCGCCGGGCGGTCGGCCGGCCGCGGCACCCCCTCGACGAGGAAACAAGCCTCCGGCGGGATCGTGTCAACCCAGCGCGCCGGGATCGTTGCCCGCTCGGCGGCGAAGCGCGCGGCAAGGAAACGCATCGCCGGTCCGCCGTCGGGCTCGGGCCCGGGGCGAAGCGCCGCCAGCCCCGGGACGGCGCGCACCAGCGCGACAAGCGCGAGCATCGGGTGGGGCGCGCGACCGGCCACCAGCAGGTCGTCCCCCAGGTCGGCGGCGCCCTCGAGGTCGCAGTAGCGGTCGAGGCTGGCGGGGGGCACCCTCGGCAACACCAGTTCCTCGAGCCGGCGCTGCATATCGACGTCCAGCGCCTCGCGCGCGAGGCTCTCCGCCGCCCGGCGCGTCGGCGCGCCCGAGCGTGCCATCAAGGCGTGCATGAGGTCGCGACGGGCATGGTGCTCGAACCGGTAGAGCAAGCCGCCGAGCGCACGCAGCACCTCGGGCTCGTCGGGGGGGAGGATCCCCCGCGCCGTCTCCACGAGGCAGAGCCGGGAAATGCCACGCATCGTCGGCGGCGACTATCCCCCGGGGAAGCCCGGCCGCCCCTTTCGGTTACTATCGCTCCTCCTGGAGCACGGATGTCCTGGCTACTGCTCGTCGACCTCGCCGAGGCAAAGAGGAAGAAAGATCCCCCGCCGCCCCCCCAGGAGTGGGCCGTCGAGGAAGGAATGAAGGCGCAGTGCTGGTACCCACCGGTGTTCGAGCTCATGGCCGAGGGCGACCGGAGGCTCGCTCGGCAGGCGTCGCTCGACGCGATGCGGGCGCAGTGGCTCGGGCAGCGTGACGACGGCGTGAAGTTCGAGGACGCGGTGGTGGACGACGTGGAACTGGTGCTCCTCGGCCGCCCGCAGCAGGTCGAGGCGATCGCGCGCGCCAACCTCGAACTGTGCAAGACCTTCATGAAGGGCGGCGAGATCGGCCTCTGGTCGTCCTGGCTCTCGGCGCTACCCGGCAAGCTCACCGAGGGCGAGTGTCTCCAGCCGCTCACCTACACGCTTTTCGACTACCTCGACATCGCGCGGTCGTGGCAGCGACCGATCACCCTCTGCCAGGGCGACGTGGCCAAGATCACTGCCACCGTGAACGACAAGTACCGGATCAGCGACAAGGGCGAGTGGATCAACGCCAACGGCACCGCCGAGAAGGCGATCGGCGCCGACTACCCCTGCAACATCGAGGGTTGCATGGTGGGGATGCTCGTGGGCCGTTTCGTCACCGAGAAGGGCGTGGAAACCATCTTCCCCATCGGGGTCGGCACCACCTTCACCGCCCCCGAGAACGGCGAGATCACCTGGTCGATCAACGACATCACCTGGTACGACAACACGTACTTCAGGAGCGCCACCATTGAAGACCGCACCGCAGTGACCATCGAGCCGGGCTCGTAGGTGACGAAGAAGTCCGTCAAGAAGAAGTCGCGACTGGGGCTGGGCACGCGGGCGCTATTCGCGATCCTGCCCCTCGTGGTCATCCTCGGTGGCGCCGAGGCCTACCTGCGTGGCAGCGGCTGGCCCAAGACCGACGTGAACACCCAGGATTTCACGCACAAGGACGTGTACTGGGTCGAGGCGCCGAACCAGAACCTCGAGGTGACGCCGCACCGCGAGACGGGCGGGAGCTTTCGGGTGTCGACCGACGCGAATGGACTGCGCTTCCCGCTGCACACCCAGCAGAAGCCCGCCGGCGCCTACCGCGTGATGGCACTCGGCTGCTCCACCACCTACGGCTGGGGGGTCGACGACGCCGATTCATACCCAGCCAAGCTGGATAAAATCCTCAACGAGACCGGCCATGCGGTGGAGGTGATCAACGGGGGCCAGCCGGGCTACTCCAGCTTCCAGGGCCTCTGGCTCTGGGACAAGACCCTCGCCAAGTACGGTCCCGACGTGGTGATCTTCGGCTACGTCGTCCAGGACTCCCGCAAGGTCAAGTACAGCGACCGTTCGCAGGCGATCCTCCAGCGGAACGGCGACTGGCTCAAGTCGAGCCTGCTCCACCAGCTCAAGAGTTACCTCTGGCTACGCGAGCGCGTGAACCTCGCGCGCGCAGAGCAGAAAGACCTCCAGCCCGACATCGAGCGCGTGCCCCCCGAGGAGTACGCTGAGAACATCCGAGCGTTCAAGTCGCGCATCGACGCCGTGGGCGCCAAGATGTTGCTGTTTGGCTACCCCCTGGAGCGCGCCGGCTACACCGAGGGGCACCGCGCCCTGCTCGCCTCGGCCGGCAAGGTGCTCGGGGTGCCCCACCACGACCCCCAGCCCGAGATCGAGCGCCGCACCGCCACCGACACGCTCTACTTTCCCCAGGACCGCGGCCACGCCAACGCGCTCGGCAACGAGGCGATCGCGCAGGGGATGGCGCAGTTCCTCGTGGGGCAGGGGCTGGTGCCCTAGGGCCCGTCGTCGCGGTGATACCATTCGCCGCATCATGCGCGACGCTGCCATCGTCCTCCTCACGCTCAACGAGATCGAGGGCCTGCGCGCCCTCTGGAACCAGATCCCGGTCAAGGAGTTCAAGGAGGTCTTCGCGGTCGACGGCGGCAGCACCGACGGCACGCAGGAGTTCCTGCGCGAGCACGGCGCCGGCGTGGTGGTGCAGCCGATCCGCGGCCGGGGCGTGGCCTTCCGCTGCGCCGCCGACGCGTCGAGCGCCGAGCGGCTCATCTTCTACTCCCCCGACGGCAACGAGGACCCGGCCGACATCGTGCGCCTCGACGACGCGCTCCTCGGCGGCGCCGATCTCGCCATCGCGCGGCGCTTCGGCCCCGGCGCCGTCAACGAGGAAGACGGCGAGACCATCCGCCTGCGCGCGCGCGTCAATGACACCCTGTCTCAGCTCGCCAACCGCCTGTTCTACGATGGCCCCCGCGTGTACGACACCATCAACGGCTTCCGCGCCTTGCGACGGTCGGCGCTGCTCGAGCTCGATACCACGGTGAAACGATTCCCCATCGAGTACCAGATCACCATCCGCGCCATGCAGCGCGGCTGGACGATCGCCGAGGTGCCCACGCGCGAGGGGCAGCGCATTGGCGGCGAGCGCAAGGCCTCGAGCTGGCCGGTGGGTGTCGATCACCTGAAGGTGCTGCTCACCGAGCTGCCCCACAGCCGCCTGTTCGGCGCATGACCCGCCGCGAGCAGATTGCGGCGCTCATCCGGGAGGAAATGCAGGAACTCCCGGTGGAGTCGGCGCCGGCGGCGGCCGGCCAGCCGCTGGTGCTCCCGCCCTACGGGGCCGACGAGGTGATCGACGCGGTCGACGCGCTGCTCAGCACCCGCGTCACCATGGGACGGCGTTGTCGCGACTTCGAGGCAGCGTGGGCCACCTACTGCGGTCGCAAGCACGGGGTGATGGTCAACAGCGGATCGAGCGCGGTGCTGCTCATGCTCGCGGCGGCGGTGGCCACCGGGCGGCTGGCACCCGGCGACGAAGTGCTCTGCCCCGCCGTCACCTGGTCCACGTCGTTGTTTCCCATCGTGCAGTGCGGGCTGGTGCCGGTGATGGTCGACGTCGACCCCGCCACGCTCTGCATCAGCCCCGAGAGCGCGCGCGCCGCCCGCGGGCCGCGCACCCGGGCCGTCCTCGCCGTGCACCTGCTCGGCCAGGCCGCCGACGTCGATGCCTTCGACAACCTCCTCGTGCTGGAAGACGCCTGCGGCGCCCACGGGGCCGCGTACAAGGGCCGCCGCGTGGGCAGCCTCGGCGGCGCGGCGAGCTTCAGCTTCTTCTTCAGCCACCACATCACGACGATCGAGGGCGGGATGATCGTCACCGACAGCGACGTGCTCGCCGACGCGATGCGCTCGGCCCGGGCCCACGGCTGGGTGCGCGAGCGAGAGGATCGCGCCGAGTGGGTGTCGCGACACAAGGAGATCGACCCGCGCTTCCTCTTCGTGTCGAGCGGGTACAATCTCCGGCCCACCGAGATCGCGGGCGCCTTCGGGCTGGTGCAGGCGCGGCGCCTGCCGGCCTGGGTGGCGCGGCGCCGGCAGAATCACCGCGACTGGTGTGACCGGCTTCGCGATCTCGTCGACGTGTTTCCCGAGGCCCCCGGCACCGAGCACGCCGGCTTCGCCTTTCCCATGCTGGCGCGTGGCGACCGAGCTTCGCTCATGGCCTTCCTCGAGGCGCGGCAGATCGAGACGCGACCGATCTCGGGCAGCAACCTCGCGCGGCAGCCGGCCTTCGCGGCGCTCGGCGCCCGTTGCCCGGTGCCCTTGCCCGTGGCCGATACGGTCCACCAGCGGGGCTTCTTCGTGGGCAACTCGCACGCCTTCGGTCCCGCGCACGGCGAGCGCCTCGCGTCGATCATCACCGAGTGGAGCCAGTCATGACAGACGCCGGCATGAAAGTCGTGGTCACCGGGGGCGCCGGCTACGTCGGCTCGGTGCTGGTCCCGCACCTGTTGCAGCGGGGCTACCGCGTTCACGTGATCGACAGCCTGCGCTTCGGCGGCGAGGCGATGTTGCCGAACTTCATCCACCCCGCGTTCAGCTTCCGGCAGGGCGACGTGCTCGATCACGAGGCCCTGCGTCGCGACATGGCCGACGCTGGCGCGGTGGTGCATCTCGCCGCGCTGGTGGGCTACCCGGCCTGCAAGAAGTGGCCCGACGAGGCGCGGAGGACCAACGTCGACGGGGCCAAGTCGGTGCTCGACGCCATGCCCGCCTCGGCCCGCCTGGTCAACTTCAGCACCGGCAGCAACTATGGCGAGGTGGTGGGCATCTGCGACGAGAACACCCCGCTCAACCCGCTGTCGCTCTACGGCGAGACCAAGACCACCGCCGAACAGATGGCCATGTCGCGACCCAACACCGTGGCGCTCCGCTTCGCGACGGCCTTCGGGCTCTCGCCGCGGCTCCGGCTCGACCTGATGATCAACGACTTCTGCTACCAGGCGCTGGTGAATCGTTACTTGCTAGTGTATGAGCGGCACTTTCGGCGCACGTTCATCCACGTTCACGACATGGCGCGAGTGGTGCCACACCTCCTGGAGAACTGGGACCGCGCCCGCGACCGGGTGCTCAACGTGGGCCAGGAGTCGATGAACTTCACCAAGGAGGACATCACCCGGCTGCTGAGCAAGAAGCTGAACTTTCACCTGTACTTCGCCGACGTCGGCTCCGACGAGGACAAGCGGGACTACGAGGTGAGCTACGCCCGCATCAGGGATCTCGGTTTCCAGGTGGCGGTCGACATCGACCGCGGGCTCGATGAGCTGATCCAGGGCCTGCGCCTGGTGCGGATCCACAACCCCTACTCCAACGTGTGACGGTGGCGCTCCACGGGGCGCGGGTGCTGGTGACGGGGGGGCGCGGCTTCCTCGGGAAGCACGTCTGCGACGCCGTCAGGGCGCGCGGCGGGCTGCCGATCGCCGTGGGCCGCACCGACTGTGATCTGCGCAATCCGGTCGCGACCATAGAATACATGCGAGACCAGCGCCCCGACTACGTCGTGCACGCGGCGGCCGTGGGCGGCGGCATCGGCTGGATGAAGGAGCACCCGGCCACCGCGCTCGCGGGGAACGTGCTCGTCAACACCTCGGTTTTCGAAGCTTGTCGCGACATCGGCGTACGTCGCGTGGTGGGGGTCTCCTCGGCCTGCGCCTACGCGCGCGAGGCCCCGCAGCCGATGGACGAGTCCACCCTGTTCATCGGCGAGCCCGAGCCCACCAACGGCCCCTACGGCCACGCCAAGCGCCTCATGATGATGCACGGCCGCGCGCTCCACCAGGAGTTCGGCCTGGACTGCGCCTTCGTCGTGCCCACCAACCTCTACGGCCCCGGGGAGTCCTTCGACCCGCAGCGCGCCCACGTGGTCGGCGCCCTGGTGCGCCGCTTCGAGGAGGCGCGCGTGGCCGGGGCGGCGGAGGTCACCTGCTGGGGCAGCGGGCGGGCCACCCGCGACCTGCTCTACGCCCCCGACGCCGCCGAGGGCATCCTCGATCTACTGGAGGTCGGCGGAGCTCCCGACCCCGTGAACCTCGGCAGCGGCGTGGAGCGCCGCATCGCCGAGATCGCCGCCGCCGTGGCCACCGCCGTGGGCTACGCCGGCGACATCCGCTGGGATCCCGAGAGGCCCGACGGCATGCCGCGCAAGGTGCTCGCCACCGGGCGCATGCTCGCGCTCACCGGCTGGGCGCCCCGGACCGAGTTCGCGGCCGGGCTACAAGCCACCGTCGCATGCTTCCGCTCCTCCACCTAGCGGCCTGCCTCGAGCGCGTGACCGGGCAGCCGGAGCCGCTCGACCCGCGGTTCTACGCCGCGGCAGAGGCCGCGCACGGTGGCGGCCCGGACGCGCTCGGCGAGCCATGGGCCGACCACGCGGGAGAGACAATCACGGTGATCGTCTCGGTGCTGTCGGATCTCCCCAACGACGTGCAGTTCGACGTCGCGGTGCCCGACAAGTCCGCGCCGGGCGGCGTCAAGCGCATCGGCACCCTCGTCACCTCGCCGAACACCGAGGTGACGCTGAAGGTGCCGGTGGAAGTGGAGAGCTTCGGTGTCGAGGCCTTCCAGGACGAACTGGGCGACGGGCCGAGCGACGACGACCCCTACGGCGCCGCGCCGGTCGCGATGAAGCCGGCGCCGCCCACCGAGCCGGTGACCATCACGCTCGTGCGGGGCGGCCGGTCGAGCGCGCTCAGCACCTCGGCCCACGCGCCCTCGGTGGCGATCAAGGCGCCCTGGGCCGACCACCAGGGCCCCGCTGTCCCCTTCCGCGGCCTCGCGCGCTCGAGCGTCGACGGCGAGGTGCAGGTCGACGTCAACGAGATCGACGCCGCCGCCGAGGGCGGCGTCAAGCGCGCGGGGCAGGTGCGCCTGGCGGCGCCCGGGCCCTTCGAGTTCAACGTGCCCATCGAGGTGAACGCCTTCCTCGTCGAGGTGTTCCAGGACCCGGGGAACGACGGGCCCTCCGACGAGGACCCCTACGCCGCGCAGAAGCTCGAGACGGCGAAGCTCGGTGGCGCCGTGCTCTTCGAGCTGGCATCCGGCGGGCGCGCCAAGGCCGCGGCCCTGCTCGCCCCGCAGGGTGCCGGCGAGGCCGCGCCCTGGGCCGACGCGGAGGGCGCGCGCGTCACGTTCCTCGGCGAGGTGGCATCGAGCGAGGCCGGCGAGATCCTGGTGGACGTGGCCGAGCTCGACGCCACCGCCGCGGGCGGGGTCAAGCGCGTCGGGCGCCTGGTGCTTGCCGCGCCGGGAAACTTCGAGCTCGAGGTGCCCGCCACCGTGAAGGCCTTTCGCGCCGAGGCCTTCATCGACCGGGCGGGCGACGGTCCATCCGACGACGATCCCTTCGGGGCCCTCGCGGTGAAGATGGTCGACTACAAGGGGGAGCGCACGCGGCTGCAGCTGGTGGCCGGGGGGCGCGCCACGCAGGGCGCCCCCGACCAGGTGGGCCCCGGCAGTGGCTCGAAGGTGCCCTGGGAAGGCGCCACGGGCGACAAGAAGCCCTTCAAGGCGGAGATCGTTGCCCCGACCGCCGGGAAGATCCAGGTCGACATCTCGGAGATCGACGCCGCCGCCAAGGGTGGTCAAACGCGGGTCGGCCAGTACATGCTGTCGGGGCCGGGCCCCGTGCGCTTCGACGTCCCCACCTCGGTGACGCAGTTCAAGGTGGAGGCCTTCCAGGACCCAGCGGGAGACGGGCCTTCCGAGACCGACCCCTACGCCGAGCAAGTCCTTGCCGTCGCGACGATGCCCGCAAGCGTGACGATGGAACTGGCGGTGGGCGTGCGCGGCAAGGCCACGGGGGGCGGCGGGGCGCCGCAGGGCGCCGACCTCGGCAGCGGTCCCAAGGTGAAGGTCGGCGGTCGCATCGTGGCCTCGAACCCCGCCCTGGTGAAGGTCGACGTCTTCAAGACCGACGCCACCGCCAAGGGCGGGCGCAGCTTCGTCACCAAGGTCGAGCCGCGCGGCAGCAACTGGTCGATCGACCTGCCGGTCGACTACGGCAAGATCGAGATCGACGCCTACCTCGATGCCAAGGGCGACGGTCCCACTGGCGACGACAAGCACGTGCTCAAGGCAGGCGTGTTGATCGGTTCAACGCCCGTGATGAACCTGGACCTGACGTTTGATTGACGCCGCCGTGATACACGGCGGCTCCAGGAGGTACTCCGTGGCCGACCAGCACGCTCTCAGTTTCGGCGACACCGCCACCAGCGACGACAAGACGATGGCCCTGCTCTCGCACCTGAGCATCTACGTGGCCACATTCATCGGGCCGCTGGTGTTCTGGCTCATCTTCAAGGACAAGTCCGCCTTCATCAAGTACCACGCGATGCAGGCGCTGATCTTCCAGGGCGCGCTCTGGATCCTCTCGGTGATCATCGGCGCAATCAGCGTGGTCACCTGCGGCTTCGGCGGCGTCCTGTACTTCGTCCTCGTCCCCCTGTTCTTCGTGCCGCTCTATGGCGCCTACGTGGCCTACAACGGCGAGTGGGCGGGCTTCCCCGGCCTGTCGGGTTTCGGCCGCTAGTCTCCCCGCGCTAGCTGCGCCATTGCGTCGCAGCGAGCGCTTCCGGTATCGTCTCCTCACTCCCCAGCGCGAGGTCGAGCTTGACCATCTTCCTACTCGTCGCGACCCCCCTGGCACATGCAGTGCCGCCCGAGGCCCTCGGCGACGTCACCGTCACCGAGATCCAGGCCGACCCCACCAAGAAGGCGCAGTACTACGCCGAGTGGTTCGAGCTCTACAACAACTCCGGCAAGACGCTCGACATGAACGGGGTGCTCATCGAGACGGCGAGCGGCAGCTTCACCATCGACGGTCCGCCGATCGTCGTGGGCGTGGGCGACTACCTGATCCTCGGCGTCTCGTCCGACACCAGCATCAACGGCGGCGTCGACGTCGACTACGTCTACGACTTCGGCGACGTCAACCTCGACGGCCCCGACGACAGGATCAAGGTGTCTTACGACGGCGTTACCCTCGACGAGCTCGACTGGGACAGCTCCTGGAGCTTCACGCCCGACAACGCCCTGGCCTGCGCGCCGAATGCGAGCATGAACGAGTGGGCCAACGACCTGCCGGGGAACTGGTGCCCGTCGCAAGTCTTCATGGCTTCCGGCATGTACGGCTCGCCGGGCGAGGAGAACGAGTACTGCGGCGAGGAGCCGAACGTCGACAACGACGGCGACGGCTACGCCGAGTTCGAGGGCGACTGCAACGATGAAGACGTGACGGTTCACCCCGACGCCATAGACGGCCTGGAAGAGCCCCACGGCGAGGCCAACGACGACGCCGACTGCGACGGCGTGCGCGACGATGGCGCGACCGACGACGACGGCGACGGCTGGACCGAGGTGGCCGGCGACTGCGACGACGACGACATCAACACCTACCCGGGCGCGATCGAGACGTACGACGGCGAGGACGACGACTGCGACGGCTGCGTCGACGACGTCGACGACGACGGCGACGGCTGGACCGAGGACTGTCCCGAGGCCTGCGACAGCGACGGCGACGGCGACATCGACGACGAGGACATCGACTGCTACGACTGCAACGACGACCCGGAAGACGGCGGCCTTTACGAGTCGCCCGACAGGCCCGAAGTGCCTTACGATGGCATCGACCAGGACTGTGACGGTTTCGAGTACTGCGACGTCGACGGCGACGGCTACGAGGCCAGCGCCGACTACGGCCCCGGTTGCGACGGCTTCGACTGCGACGACGCCAACGCCGACGTGCACCCCGGCGCCCCGGAAGACAACGGCAACGGCATCGACGACGACTGCGACGGGGTGATCGACATCCCCGACAAGGATGGCGACGGCTTCACCGCCCAGGACGGCGACTGCATGGACCTCGGTCCCGAGGATCCCGAGGGCTACTCCGACGCGCAGATCGTCCTGAGCGCCGCCGTGTTCCCCGGGGCCACCGAGGCCTGCTTCGACCTCGTCGACAACGACTGCGACGGCTGGATCGACAACGCGCCCGACTGCGACCGGGTGGTCGACGCGGCCACCGTCAAGGGCGGTGGCCTCTGCGGGGTGATCGACGGGGGCGCGAGCCTCTTCGCTGCCGCCGCCGGCCTGGTTGCCATGCGTCGCCGCGCCACGAAGGGAGGCGTCTAAACCATGTTGTTCCTGCTCCTCGCTGCTCGCGCACTCGCCGCCGAAGGCGACTCTGGCGTCGACTTCGAACTCTTCAAGCCCCACGCCGACTTCTACGGCTACAGCGCCGTCCCCGGTGGCGCCACGCTGCAGCACCTGCAGCTTGGCGGCGGCGTCTGGTTCGACTTCTCCGACGACCCCGTGGTGATGGTCGATGCCAACGGCGAGCGCGTGTCGCCCGACGGCACCGACAGCGACGGCCTCGTGAACTCGCGCGCCAGCCTGCACGCGCAGGTGGGCGTGGGCATCACTCGGTTCGGGAGCCTCACCGTCGACATGCCCTTCGTCGTGGCGCAGGACGGCTTCGCCGTGCCCAGCCTCGGCGCCACCAGCGTCGACAAGGTGGCCCCGGCCGGCGCCGGCGACCTCGTGGTCACCCCGCGGGCCGAGATCATCGACCGCGACTACCTGCCGGTGGGGCTCGCCGTGTCGGTCCCGGTCGGCCTGCCCACGGGCAATGCCGAGGCGATGCTCGGCGAGGGCGCGGTCTCGGTGGCACCGCAGGCCACCTTCGAGTGGTCCGACGGGCAGATCCACACGCGGGCCTACAAGTTCCGCGCTGCCGCCAGCGGCGGCCTGCTCATCCGAGAGCGGGCGCGGATCAAGGACACCAGCATCGGCAACGCCTTCCTCTACGGCGTGGCGGCGGGCTGGCACCTCGCGCAACCCACCGAGATCACGCTCGAACTGCACGGCAACAGCGTCGGCGCCAAGGCCTCCCAGAACGCGGCCGAGCTCCTGCTCGGCGCGAAGCTCTTCGCCGGCGACTTCGTGGCGATCAGCGCCGGCGGCGGCACCGGTCTCGGCGGCGGCGTGGGCGCGCCCGACTTCCGCGTGTACGCCGGCGTCGGCATCGCCCCCTCGCTCGACCCGGCCAACCGCGACACCGACCGCGACAACATCCGCGACGGCGACGACAAGTGTCCCAGGGACGCCGAGGACATGGACGGCTACCAGGACAAGGACGGTTGCCCCGAGCTCGACAACGATGCCGACGGCCGCGAAGACCAGGTCGACAAGTGCCCGAACGACCCGGAGGACGACGACGGCTACCTCGACAACGACGGCTGCCCCGAGGCCGACAACGACAAGGACGGCGTGGCCGACGCGGACGACCAGTGCCCCAACGAGGCTGGCCCCGCCGAGCTCGCAGGCTGCCCCAATCGCGACACCGATGGCGACGGCATGGGCGACGATCTCGACCGCTGCCCCTACGACGCCGAGGACTTCGATGGCGATCGCGACGAGGACGGCTGTCCCGAGGAGAACTCGCGCGTGGTCGTGGAGAAGAACTTCATCCGCATCAACGACGTGATCTACTTCGACACCAACAAGACCTCGATCCAGGAGCGCAGCTACGACCTGGTCGACGAGATCGCCAAGGTCGTCAACGAGAACCCGCAGATCTTGAAGATCCGCATCGAGGGCCACACCGACGACGTGGGCGGCGACATGCAGAACTTCAAGCTGTCGCAGGGCCGCGCCAAGGCGGTGCTCGACTACCTGGTCAGCCGCGGTGTCGACCCGTCGCGCCTGCAGTCGGCCGGTTTCGGCGAGAGCATGCCACTGGTGGCCAACGACTCCGAGGCCAATCGGGCAAAGAACCGACGCGTCGAGTTCGTGATCGTCGATCAACGCTGATCCAGGCACAACCTCCCCCGCAGACACGGGGCGCTTGCATCTTGCTGCCCCCTCGCGGTACCATTCCAAGGGTACACGAGGGCTCTCCATGCGCACGGTCACCAGTGTTGCTTTCTTCTCCCTGCTCGCCGCCACCGGCTGCGAGGTGGCCGCCACCGTCGACGACGGCCTGAAGGAGGGCGAGGATCCGTCCGGCGACACTGCCGGCCTCGAGGAGATCCCCGGCGATACCAACGACTCGGGCGACGCCTCGAACCTCGGCGAGGTGAGCGGCGTGGTGCAGGTGGAACTCTACACCACCGACGAGAACGGCGATCTCTACTGGATGGACTGGGAGGAGGCCTACGGCGACGACTTCCCCTTCGGCTCGATCTTCGTCGCGGCCTACACGCTCGACGACGAGACTCAGCTGATGACCTTCCACGACCAGTACGTGGTGCGCTCGCCCGACCCCGAGGGCAACACCTACTCGATGCAGATCGACCCGGCGATCGCCGCGACCATTCGCGTATACGCCATCCTCGACTACTGGGGCGACGGCATCCTCGCACCCAACGAGCCCATCGGCATCTGGCCCGACGAGGTGCCGGTCGTGGCCGGGGTGGAGGTCACCGACGTCGACATCACCATCCCCGCGCCCTACTACGAGTTCTCGAGTGGCAGTGGCGGCGGGGGAGGTCCCGACGGGATCGGCGGCGGCGGCGGCGGCGACGGCAGCGACTCGCCCTACGTCACCATCAGCGGCGACGCGCTCATCACCAAGGAGTACGCCGGCGGCTCCTGCGTGGCGATCCTCTACGACTCCGCTGGGACTGTCCCCTACTACGCCTCGTCCTTCACCCCGACCAAGACCGACGACGGCGCCGAGGGCAGCTACTCGCTCAAGGTCACGCCCAACTTCGGCAGCGCGAAGCTCATGGGCGCCTGGGACGCGAACTTCAACGGCCTCATCGACCCCGCCGACGAGTGGGGCAGCTACGTCGACGAGACCGGCAGCCTCGCCAACCCCATCACCGTGGGCAGCGAGGACATGCCCGGGTACACGCTGATGATCCCCGACGGCAGCTCCGGCTCGGCGGCCGCGCTGCCCTTCGTGTTCATCTCGGGCGACATCGGCTACGACCCCGGCTTCGACAGCCTCGGCGCCGGCGCGACCGTCTTCGTGGCGGCCTTGAAGTACCGCCCCGACACGGACATCACCGCCACCGACCTCGTCAACAACGCGTACGACTGGGACGTGTACTCCGGCGCCGACTTCACCGCGACGTCGCTGGACTACTCGCTCATCGCGCCGGCAAACACCATCGTCTACCTCTGGGCCTACCTCGACGACGACGGCGATGGCACGCTCAACGAGGAGAGCGACGCGGTGGGCGCGGGCGGGACGGACAGCTCCGGTCGACTGGCGACCGGCTCCTCCTCGCACGCCGACATGCACATCCAGCTCGCGACGGTCGAGTAGCGCCCGCGCCGAATCGCGGGATGGGGAATCTCCGGCGGCGCGGGGTGTGATACCCTCCCGCGCCCCCTGGAGTCCCGATGTTCTTGCTTGCCGTTGCCCTCGTCACCTCGCCTGCGCACGCCGGTGCGAAGGCCTCCTCCTTCCAGAAGGAGAGCAAGCAGGGCGCGAACTACTGGAACGCCGGATCGGCCATCGACGGGAAGTTGGAGACGGCGTGGATGCTGCCCGGCGAGACGGCCAACCGCGGCGAGTGGATCGAGATCGACGTGCCGAAGGGCGAGATCGACAAGATCGGGCTCGTCGCCGGCTGGGACAAGGACGAGGAGAGCTTCAAGGACCACCCCCGAATCAAGCAGGTGCGGGTCGACGTGTACACGCTGGACAACGACCAGACGCCCACGCAGGTGGGCACGGCCAATCTCGACGTGGCCGACCAGCGGGGCTGGCAGGTGCTCGACATCCCCGACGTGAAGGTGGGCGAGGACAGCTTCTTCGGCGGCAAGGTGCGCATCTCCGTGGTCGACATCTACGAGGGCGACGACTTCCCCAACCTCGGCGTGTCCGAGGCCAGCGTGTACCTCAAGGAATTCGACGCTGCCCCGAAGATCGTCGCCCCCGCCGGGATCGACGCCCTCGTCGACAACAACGCCAAGACACTGTGGACTGGCGCCGCCGGGGCCGAGTTCACCGTCACCCCCGGCGGCTTCGCCATCTCCTCGGTGGGCTTCGTGGGCGACAAGGGCCACGGCCGCGCCAAGACGGTGAAGCTCACCGCCGGCAACATGGTCGTGGAGGCCACGCTGGCCGACAAGCCCGACGTCCAGTGGGTGAGCCTCAAGCCCTTCAACGGCTACGTGGGCTCGAGCATCGACGACGTGGTCATCACCGTGGTCGACGTGTACCCCTCTGCCACCAACGACCTCGCCCTCCAGGAACTGAAGTTCAAGGCGAGCTACTTCGAGGGAATCTAGCCAGCAGGCAAAAACGACGGAGCCCAGCACGCTCGCGCGCGCTGGGCCCGCTGGTCGAGGGGGGCCGCGAGACCCCCCTCGGCGTGACTACTGGGGCGCCGGGGCGGCCGCGTCGGTGGTGGCCATGGCGCCGCCGATCGTCACCTCGACCGAGGCGGTCAGGGTGCCGGAGGTGGCGGTGACGGTGGCCTTGCCCTCGGCCTTGCCGAGCACGTTGCCGTTGGCGTCGACCTCGGCGATGTTGGCGTCGGAGCTCGACCAGGTGACGGTCTGGCCCGCCACGGGGGCGTCGCCGGCCTTCACGGTCGCGGTGAGCTGGGTGGATGCGCCGACGGCCCAGGCCTGGGTGGCGTCGTAGCCGGCCACTTCCACCTTGTCGGGGAGGGCGACGACGAACTTGTAGGAGCCCTTGACCTCGCCGACCTTGCACTCGACGGTGGCTTCGCCGTTGGCGACCGGGGCAACCTTCTCGCCGTCGAGCTTGGCGACGGAGGCGGGGTTGACCGAGCAGGCCAGCTTCGGCTGCGGATCGAGGGCCTTGCCCTCCTTGTCGAGGACGGTGGCCTTGTTCATGGCCGCAGCGTCGAGGGTGTTGACGGTGACGGTCTGCTCGCCGTCGAACTTGATGGAGGCGGGCTCGGGGCTGCAGCCGGCGAGGGTGATGAGAATGCTGAGCATAGTCTTTTGAACCTTTGCGGGGATTCGCACCCCGATTGAACCCGGCGGAAGCCAAGTCCTGGCTGGTTCGGAGGGACGCTCTACGCGGAGCCGCCCCGAAAGCGCCGCGACTCTACTCAACTGGAAATATTTTGCAACCCCTCCACGTGCGATCTTGCACTGCGGCCCGATCGGCCCCCCCGCGATCGGCCAGTGCGCGCGCGTTAGGTTGACCCCGATGGCGTCACCGGAAGCCGAGCCGCGCCGCTTCGGCAAGTACCAGATCCTCGAGCGCATCTCGGCGGGCGGGATGGCGGAGATCTACAAGGCGCGCCTCGACGGCATCGGGGGCTTCCAGCGCGCCTTCGCCATCAAGCGCATCCTGCCCCACCTCGGGGGCAACCAGGACCTCGTCGACATGATGGTGGACGAGGCCAAGATCGCGGGCCTGTTGTCCCACGCCAACATCGTCCAGATCCTCGATCTCGGCAGCATCGAGGGCCAGTTCTACATCGCGATGGAGTATGTCAACGGTCGTGACCTACGAATGCTGATGGACCGCTGCAAGCAGAAGGGCATCACGCTGCCCGTGCCCCACGCGGTCTTCGTGCTGATCGAGGCGCTCAAGGGCCTCGAGTACGCCCACAACCGCCAGGTCATGCGAGGCGGCAAGCCGGTCCCGCTGAACATCGTCCACCGTGACATCGCTCCCGGCAACGTCCTGGTGAGCTTCGCCGGCGAGGTGAAGATCACCGACTTTGGGATTGCCAAGGCCTCGATCAAGGCGCTGGAGACGATGTCGGGCGTGGTGAAGGGGCGCTTCGACTACATGAGCCCCGAGCAGGCCGCGGGGCAACCCATCGACCAGCGCTCCGACCTTTTCTCGGCGGGCGTGCTGTTCTACGAGGTCCTCACGGGCGTTCACCCCTTCCGGCGCGAGGGCGAGCTGGCCACGCTCGACGCCATCCGGCGGGGCCAGTTCGTCCCCGCGAGCGAGGTCAACCCCGACGTGCCCTACGCGCTCGACCAGGTGCTGGAGGCCGCACTCCGCGTCGACCCCCGGGAGCGGATCCCCACGGCCACCGCCTTCAAGGAATCGCTCGACCGCTTCTTTCACGACGCGGGCTTCATCTTCTCCGCCTCGACCCTCGCCGCCTTTGTTCGCGGCCTCTTCCCCGAGGCGAGCGGGCCCGATCGCAAGTCGGCGGTGGGCGACCTGCCCACCCGCCCGCTCGAGCCCGACGACCTCGAGCTCGAACTCGACGAGTCCTCCTCGGCGAGCGGCCAGAAGCCCCTGGTGGTGGCCGGCGGCCAGGGCGCGGTGATCCCCTTCCCCCGCCGGCCCGGGGTGCCCGGGCCACTGGCCGAGGAGTCAACGCTCATCAAGAGCCCCGCCGTGCTCGCGGCGGAGGCGGCGCGCCTCGGCGAGAACCCGTTCGGCGAGTCGAACACCGTGATCCGCCCCCCGCCGCGCGCGGGCGTCGAGCAGGGCGAGACCGTGCGCCTCGCTGTCGACCCGAGCCACGACCGGTCAACCGTCATC
>VGRQ01000021.1 GCA_016875315.1 Deltaproteobacteria bacterium
GCGGCGTGGCAGGCGGAGGAGAGGAAGAAACTCAGCAGCATGGCGACGAGGGAACGAAGCATAGGGCGGGCGCTCGGGGTGCGGGTCGGTTGTATTACCGGGAACGGCCCCGGTACACCCGTACGAGCCAGCTCTCGGGGAGGCCCACCCGGTAGCCCGCGCGCACCGCCCACATGCGCAGCATCGTGAGCGACTGGCCGTTTGCCTGCCAGCGGCGGGCGCTGGTCCCCAGGCGGAGCGGGATCACCGCCCAGGGCTCGGCCCGTCGCAGCCGGTCCGTGAGGTCGAGGTCCTCGCAGAGGGCCCGCGCCCCGAAACCGCCGGCCTCGTGAAACAGGGCGCGGCGGCACCAGATCCCCATGTCCCCCGTGGCGCTGCCGGTGCGCCGGGCGCGGAGCGTCATGTAGCGGCCGCACCAGCGCAGCCGCGGGTCGGCGCTCTCGACTCTGACCGCGAACGAGCCCCAGGCGCGCGTCGCGGCGGCGTGGCGCAGCGCGGCGCCGGCCCCGGGCGGCACGGTGGTGTCGGCGTGGACGAACCACAAGACCTCGCCGGTGGCGGCGCTGGCCCCGGCGTCGAGCTGCGGTCCTCGTCCCCGGGGGGCAGACACCACGACGGCACCGGCCTCGGCGGCGAGCGTCGGCGTGCCGTCGACCGAGCCGCCGTCGGCCACCACCACCTCGTCCACCTCCACGCGCAGTCGCGACACGAGATGCGAGATGGTCGCCGCCTCCTCGAGCGCAGGCACCACCGCCGAGACCCTCAACTATTCACCGATGAACTCGGGGTTCTCGATGGCTTCCGGCGTACACTCGGCCGGCGCCGTCACCGGGTTGCAGCCGCTCGGCGTGCCCCCGGGGACGGCCACGACGTAGCCGGTTTCCTCGTGGGGCACGGGGAAGTCGGTCGACACGAAGTGGGCGCCCACCGCGAGGGCCTGGTCGCGGTCGGCGGTGTCGTTGGCGCGGGCCTGGTCGCCGTCGCTGTCGGCGCGGGTGCGCACGAGGTGGCCGGCGGCGAGGGCGGCGGCGATGTTCGCGGCGTCCCAGGGGTCGTTCATCGAGGAGGTGGCGGCGATGGGGAGCGAGGTGTCGCCGTAGGCGTCGGGGAACAGAACCCGGCCCTCGGTGGTGGTGTCCAGGTCGGTGTAGAGCTGCCGGTAGTCCTCGCCCGCGTGCAGCACGAAGAGGGCCTGTCCCCGCAGCTCGCCGAGGGTGGGCCAGCCCTCGGCCACCGCCTCGGCGAGCGTGGCGTGGTCGCGCTGCACGTCGTCCGGCGACACGCGGCGATCCTCGGGCCAGCACGCGTCTACCTCGGTTTCCAGCGAGCGGAGCAGCTCGGCGGGGTCGACGGCGTCGAACTCGTCCTTCACCTCGAGGAGGGTGTAGAGGGGGTGGTGCGCGGGGTTGTCGTCGCTCCAGCGGCGCATCGTGTCGAGGCAGTCGCGCAGCGTGGAGCAGGTACTCGTCGCGTCGACCGCGTGCACGTGGAACACGTCGAAGCCACCGTCGCCGTCGTACCAGATGTCGAGCTCGAACTGGCGCACGCCTTGCGCGCCGAGCTGCTCGTCGAGAGGCGCGTGCTCGTAGTCCCAGGCATCGACCGCGAGGCCGGGAGTGCGCATGTGGTAGCTGTTGTGCGTGCCGACGGCCTGGAGGTGGTTGAAACGGAGGGTGTCGTCGAGCGGGTAGTCGAAGCTCTCGCCGCTGTCGGCGGTATCGGGCGCGCAGCCAAGCACCAGGGCGAGGATCACCCCGCGAGTGTAACGGGGGACGGTGAGCCTCATCGTCGACTGCGATCCTGCGCTTGGCCTGCCGATGAGCGACGTCGACGACGCGCTCGCGCTGTGGGCGCTCCTCGGCCGGGGCATCGAGATCGAGGCGATCACCACGGTCTTCGGCAACAGCCCGCTCCCCCGGGTACACGCGGTGGCCACCGACCTCGGCGCCCGCTGGTCGATCCCGGTGTGGCGGGGCGCGTCGCGACCTGGCGACGTCGATACGCCCGCCGTGGAGCGCCTCGTTGCCCACCGGGGCGACGTGCTCGCCATCGGCCCGCAGACGAACATCGCGGCGGCGCTGTCGCGCGGCGCGAGCTGGTCGCGACTGGTGCTGCTCGGGGGAACCAACCGTCGCCTCGCCAACCTGCGACCGCTCCACACCACCGAGCTGAACTTTGCGCTCGACGAGGCCGCGGCGGCGGCGGCGCTCGCGGCGTGTACCGATCTGGTGCCGATGGAGCCCTGTCGCGCGCTCCTCTTCGGTCGCGAGCATTTCCAGGTGTTGCCGCCGTGGATGGAGCAGGCCTGCCGCGGCTGGCTTCGGCTCGGCCCCTTGCTCACCGGTCACCTGGGCGTGGTGCCCTGGGACGTGGTGGCGGCGCTCTACTACGTGGGCGTTGACGGCTTCACCGTGGAACGGCGCGGGGTGAGGCTCGACAGCGGCCCCCTGCGGCGCGGCTACGTGCGCTACCAGCCGGGCGCGGTGCGCGTGGTGACCGGCGTGTTGCCCGCGCCCTTCTACGCGGCGTGGACGGCGCTGCGCGATCCCCCGCGGTAATCTTGGCCATGCTCCCCATCCTCCTCGCCTGCGCGGCCCAGCGACCGGGCGTCGAGCCGCCCGTGGCCGCGTCGCCGGCGTGGTCCCTCGCCGCACGCCACCCCGGTTCCCCCTGGGTGGTGGCCCACCGCGGCGCCAGCGCCTACGCCCCGGAGAACACGCTCGCCGCCTACCGGGAGGCCCTCGCGCGCGGGGCGATCGCCGTGGAGACCGACGTGCACGTGGCCGCGACCGGCGAGGTGGTGGTGAGTCACGACGCCACCACGCTGCGAACCACCGGGGTCGATCGCGTGATCGCCGACACGCCCTGGCGCGAGCTGCGCGCCCTCGACGCCGGCCGCTGGTTCGGCGAGGCCTTCGCGGGCGAGCCCCTGCCCTTGCTCTCCGAGCTGCTGGCGTTGCTGAAGGGCCGTGCCGTGCTCTGCCTGGAGCTCAAGGCCGGGAAAGACCTCGTGGCTCTCGCGGCCGCCGATGTCGACCGCGCCGGCCAGCGCGGCGAGGTGGTGATCTTCTCCTTCGACGCCGCCTTCATCGCCGAGGCGCGCGCGCTGTTGCCCGATGTGCCCGCCGTTCACCTCCTGGTGCCGCTCGCGCCCGACCTGCCCGACGGCACCCACGCGCCGTATGCCCCCGGCGACATCGAGCCGGCCCGCGCTTCCGGGGCCACCGCCGTGGGTTTTGCCTACAAGTACCTCTCGGCCGAGGTGGTGGCGGCGGCGCACGAGGCGGGCTTCCCGGTGTTCGCGTGGACGGTGAACGACGAGGCCGACGCCCTGCGGGTGCGCGACCTCGGCGCCGACGTGATCATCAGCAACCGGCCCGACGCGGTGCAGGCGGCCCTCTCGCGGCCCTAGGTGGGCGATGTCGCCCAGCCGGTCGTACGACCGGTGATACCCTACCCCCGACCCGGAGCCCGCCATGTACGCCTACGCCCACGAGGAGATCGCGCACCTCCGCCAGCGGCTTGACTGGACCCGCCAGCGCATCTCCCCCGAGTTCCGGCTTCCCAACCAGGTGCTGGGGACCAAGCGCACCATCGGCTGCGTGGCCCTGGAGGTAACCCAGCGCTGCAACCTCGATTGTTCCATCTGCTACCTGTCGCCCAACTCGGAGAGCACGCCCGACATCCCGCTCGAGACCATCATGCACCGCGCCCAGCTCATCCGCGAGCAGTACGGCATGGGCACCAACGTGCAGATCACCGGCGGCGACCCCACGCTGCGCAATCACGACGAGCTGGTGCGCATCGTCAAGCGGGTGGCCGAGCTGAAGATGGTGCCGTCGTTGTTCACCAACGGCATCCACGCGACGCGCGAGCTGCTCACGCGCCTGAAGGAAGTGGGCCTCGTCGACGTGGCCTTCCACGTAGACCTCACCGAGAAGCGCAAGGGCTTCACCTCGGAGGCGCAGCTCTGCGAGGTGCGCAGCGAGTACATCGAGCGCGCCCGCGGCCTCGGCATCAACGTGATCTTCAACCAGACGGTCTTCGCGCGCAACTTCGAGGAGGTGCCCACGCTGGTGGGTTTCTACAAGCAGAACGCCGACGTGGTGGGCATGGCGAGCTTCCAGTTGCAGGCCGACACCGGACGCGGTCTCACCCGTGCGCGCAAGCAGACCATCTCGCTCGACACCGTGGGCGGCACCATCGACGAGGCCCTCGGCGTGAAGCTCTCGTGGGAGAACGTGCTCTTCGGGCACCCCAAGTGCCACCGCATCGGCTACGCCGGGGTGATCGGCGATGGCGAGCAGGTGGTCGACCTCTTCGACGACCCCGCGGTGTTGCAGGACATGCTCAAGGTGTTCGACGACATCTACCTCGACCGGACGCGCCCCCGCCGCGCCGTGGGACAAGTGTTGGAAGCAGCGGTCAAGCGTGGTTACCTCGCGCCGGGCCTCAAATACTGGGGCAAGCGAGTGGCAGAGAACCTGCCCGCGATTGTCAAGGCCCGCGGCAAGGTGCGCAAGCTCAGCTTCTTCATGCAGAACTTCCAGGACCGCGAGCGCCTCGACCACGACCGGGTAGACAACTGCTCGTTTCACACGGTGAACGACGCCGGCGCCATCTCCATGTGTGTACACAACGCCTACCGCGACTACTACATCCAGGGCGGGACGGGCTACCCCGAGGAGTACCAGGCCTGGCGCTTGCGCGACGGGTATCACCCCACCGAGGCGGGGAAGATCCAGGCGGAAGCGAAGTAGGGGGACCCATCGGCGGACATGGTATCGTCGGGGAATAGTCCTGCTCATCATCGCGGCCTGCGACCAGGGCGACGGGACAGCCGACGCCGTGCACGACACCGGCGGTGTTACCGAATGCGCCGAGCGCCCCTCCGGGGCGACGACCGATCCTCAGGGCTGGATGATCGACGATGCGGGCACCTCGCTCTGCAACTGGGGACTGCTGTCGATGGTCTCCGCGGAGGGGGACCAGTGGTTTGTGCTCGACGTTCCGCTCGACGACCCGGAACGTCTCTCTCGCGGTGCCGGGCAGACGGTCTTCGCCATTCCGAGCGAGGCCACGGCGCGGCTCTACCGGCTCGAGGTTGGCGGCGAGCCCATGGATTTCTTCCACTGCGCGGAGTTCTATTCGGCGGAGGGCGAGACCTGGACCGCCGTCGCGGGGACGGTGACCGCGCAGTATGCGTACGCCTGCGACGTCGCCGTGCCGTACGGCTGCGCGTACACTGGGTCGTCGCCCATGTACGAGGCCAGCCTCTGCATCGACGGGCTCGTGCTGGAGGCGCCCGACGGGTCGCGACTGGAGCCGGGGGCGGTGACGGTGACGGGTTGGCTGGGGGAGAGCGTTTGCTACGAGTGAACATTCACGGCCCTCACCCGCCCTTCGGCCACCCTCTCCCGCGACTGGGAGAGGGACGCTGGCGGGAAGACTCACCCGGTTGTCACCGCCGCACGAGAATGTCGACGTAGGCCGTCCCCGGGTTGTCCCCGGTCGTACACGACGAGATCCCCTCCAGCGTGCCGAGCCGGATGGTGTCGGTGCTGCTCGACCGCGAGATCACGAAGTCGTAGCCGCCCACGTAGTCGGTGGCGGAGGTGTAGCTGGTGGTCGACATGCCGCAGATCGACGATCCCCAGTTCAGCGGCACCCCCCAGCTCTCGCTGGCGAACTGGAAACCGAGGTTGTTGCAGCCGGTGAGGTCGTCTGGGTAGGTGCAGTGGGCGTGTACCGTGCCGCTGTCGTAGGCGAATAGCGTTTCCGTCCACGTGAAGCCCTCGGAGTTGAAGTAGCTGGTGTCGTAGCCGGTGCCGTACACGGTGGCGTTGTCCTTCACCCGCGTCCAGCCGCCGCCGTCGGTGCTCATGTCGCAGTAGTAGCTGCCAAGGTCGAGGTAGTAGGTGCCGTCGGCGGCGGAGGGGTCGGTGTCGAGGATCTCGGTGCAGTCCTCGGCGGGACAGGTCGACGAGGTGCCGAGCACGCCGTCGTCGGCGTAGCCGTCGCAGTCGTTGTCGAGCCCGTCGCAGAGCTCGGTGGCGCCGGGGTAGATGGTGTCGTCGCCGTCGTCGCAGTCGCTGCTGTCAGAGACGTAGTCGGCGGGGGCGGTGCAGTCGGTGGTGCTGTCGGTGGCGTCGCCGAAACCATCGCCGTCGGCGTCGGCGTAGTAGGTGCTCGTGGACAGGCCCTCGTCGGTGCTGCCGTCGCAGTCGTTGTCGACGCCGTCGCAGCTCTCGCTGGCGCTGGGCGACACGCTGGCGCTGGTGTCGTCGCAGTCGTCGCTGCTGGCCACGTAGCCGCTGGGCGCGTCGCAGCTCACGGTGCTGTAGCGACTGCCGCCGTGGCCGTCGCCGTCGTAGTCGAGGTACCAGGTGGTGGCGTCGGTGGCGCTGTCCTCGTCGGTGGTGCCATCGCAGTCGTCGTCCACGCCGTTGCAGAGCTCGGTGCCGCCGGGTGACACGTCGGCCTCGGTGTCGTCGCAGTCGTCGTCGTTGGCCACCGTTCCCGGGGGCGCGTCGCAAGATGTCGTGGCGACGGCGGGGTCGCCGTAGCCGTCGCCATCGGCGTCGTCGTACCAGGTGGCGGTACCCACGGCGTCGGCGCCGTCGACGGTGCCGTCGCAGTCGTCGTCCACCCCGTTGCAGATCTCGGTGCCCCCCGGTGACACGTCGGCGTCGGTGTCGTCGCAGTCGTCGGGGTTGTCCGCGTAGCCGGTGGGCTGGGCGCAGGAGGTGTCGGCCGCGCCGGCATCGCCGTAGCCGTCGTCGTCGAGGTCGACCCAGTAGGTGCTCGTCACCCCCTCGTCCACCGAGCCGTCGCAGTCGTTGTCGGCCTCGTCGCAGACTTCCTCGGCGCCGGGGTGGGCGCCGTCGTCGGTGTCGTCGCAGTCGCCGTCGTTGTCGGTGTAGCCACTCTGGGGGCCGCAGGCGGTGATCTCGGCGGCGGCGTCGCCGTAGCCGTCGGCGTCGGCGTCGGCCCAGTAGGTGTCAGAAACCCCCTCGTCCACGCGCCCATCGCAGTTGTCGTCGACCTCGTTGCAGGTTTCCGGGGCCCCCGGGTAGGCGTTTTCATCGGTGTCGTCGCAGTCGTTGCCGTTCTCCACGAGACCGTCGGCCACGCCGCAGGCCTGGCTCGTCTCCTCGGCGTTGCCGAAGCCGTCGCCGTCGTGGTCGGCGTAGAGCGTCTTCTCCACGCCCTCGTCCACGTCGCCGTCGCAGTTGTCGTCGCGACCGTTGCAGACCTCGACCTCGCCGGGGTTGACGTTGCCGTCGTTGTCGTCGCAGTCGCCCTCGGCCTCGGTGAAGCCGTCGGCGTCGTCGTCGGGGGCGGTGGCGCTGCCGGTATCGTCGGCCTTGTCCTTGGAGTCGCCGGCGTCCTGGCAGGCGAGCGCGAAGAGGAGGATCATGCGTGCAAGGTATCAGACTCCGAGGGCGCGATCGATGAAGTCGACCAGGCCCCGGCCGCGGAGCACCGGCTGGCGGATGCCCTGCGGCCCGAGCACGCGGGCGGCCTCGGTGCTGTCGAAGGTGGCGTCGTGGGCGAGGTAGTCGAGGTATCGGCCGAGCATCCCGTGTACGCGCGACTCCAGGCGGGTGGGCTGGCGCATCGTGCCCCGGCGCGGGGTGACGACCCTGAGCCCCGGCATGCCGAGGCGATCGGCCAGTGCCGAGAACCACTCGTCCTGCGTGGGCGCGTCGGCCACGAGGTGGAAGTTGCCGCCTCGCGCCTCGGGCGCCTCGGCCAGGGCCACGATGCCGTCGGCCACGTACTCCACCGGGACGATGTTGAAGCGAGCGCCGCGCAGGCCGGGCATGCGGAGCTGGGCGCCGGCGTACTTGCTGTGCCAGGCGAGCTGGCTCACGAGGCGAACGAAGCCGTACACGGCGGAGGTGGGCCCGGCGCCGGTGGTGTCGGGGGCCTCGCCCACCACGATCGAGGGGCGCGCCACGCGCAGGTCGGGCAGCTCGAGCGAGCGGAGAGCCAGCTCGGCCTCGAGCTTGGTTTCCTCGTAGGGATTGTGGAAGGACTGGTCGAGGTCGGACTCCGACTCGAGGATGCGCCCGGTGCGCATGCCGCACACGAAGGCGGTCGACACGTGCAGGAACACGCTCGCGCTGGCCTTGCGGGCGAGGTCGACGGCGCCGTCGACGTGGGCGCGGCGGTACAGCTCGGCGTCGCGGGGGAAGAAGGTGGTGTCGCCGGCGCAGTGGATGACGATGTCCCAGCGCTCGCGGGCCACCGCCTTGAGCGGCCCACCCACCTCGCCCTCCACGACGTCGGCGGCGAGGCCACAGGCGGCAAGCCGGGCGGCCGGCGCCTGCCCATCCTTCGTGCGCACCAGGCAGGCAAGCGAGTGCCCTCTCGCGACGAGCCGCCGCGCCACCTCTCCCCCGACGAAGCCCGTCGCGCCGGTGAGGAGGATGCGTGCCACGAGCCTACTGTATCAGCAGCACTTGTCGCCGGGCGCGCAGCAGGCGGCGGCCTCGGTCGTCACGTCGTAGTCGAGTCCCTTGGTTTCCCGCGGGTGGCGCGGCAGGGTGCGCGCGCAGTCGAAGCCTTTCGGCTCGGCGGGGGCCACGAGCGGCTCGATGCCGATGATCTGCTCCTTGTAGGGGCCGCTGGTCATGATCTTGAAGGTCTTGGCGCACACCGCCGCGCGCTCGCCGCGGCGGAACACGTGACCGTCGTCGTCTTGCACCTGTCGCCAGGGCCCCTTGTAGATCACGGCCTGGAGGCCCTCCATGCAGGGGCCTTCCTTGCCCTTGTAGGCGGTAACGGTGGCCGAGCGGAACTCGATGCCGTTGACCACCTGCCAGGGGGTGCTGTCCCACTTGTCCCAGCAGATGCCGTAGAAGCCGGCCTCTTCGAGGAGCTTCAAGAGCTCCATCTCCTGGAAGGCGCCGCTGATGCAGCCCGACCACAACACCGGGTCGTTGCGCAGCTCGGGCGGCGCCACCTCGTCGGAGATGATGTCGCTGATGGCGATGCGGCCGCCCACCTTGAGCACGCGGAAGATCTCCCGGATGAGCTGGGGCTTGGCGGCGTCGTCGACGAGGTTGAGCACGCAGTTCGACACCACCACGTCGACCGAGTTGTCGGGGATCATCGGGAACAGTCGCCGCTGCTCCTTCTCCCACGCGCCGTAGGCGGCGAGTTCGTCGATCGTCTTGATGGGGTGCTCGGCGAGGTAGGCGTCGATCGCGTCGGCGCCGAGCTGGAGGTCCTGGATCTTGCCGCGGCGAAACTCCACGTTGGCGTAGCCGATGCGCTCGGCCACCACCGGGGCGCTGCGGCGCGCGAGGTCGAGCATGTCGGGGTTCATGTCGACCCCGATGACCTTGCCCGCGGGCCCGACGATCTGCGAGGCGATGAAGCAGATCTTGCCGCCGCCGCTGCCGAGATCGAGCACCGTTTCCCCGGGGCGGACGTAGCGCGAGGGGTCGCCGCAGCCGTAGTCGCGGTCGAGCACCTCTTGCGGGAGGATCTTCAGGTACCTCGGGTCGTAGTCCACGGGGCAGCACAGCGCTTCCACGCGCTGCGCCGCGCCCTCGGAGTAGCGAGCGCGGACGGCGCTCTCGACGTCGAGCGGGGCAGGGTCGGTCTTCTCCTCGTTCACCGGTCACCTCGGGGCTTCGGCCGATAACGGCGTACGGCCAGGAGCGCGAGGGGGATCAGGGCGGCGGTGTTGCCGCCTTCACAGCCGCAGGGCTCCTCGCCGGGGGGCGGCTGGCCGGGACCACCGCTGTCGGTAGCAGTGTCGCCGGTGTCGACGACCTCGACCGCCTCCAGCGTGGCGCCGGGCCAGCTGCCCTCGATGCTGTCGAGCATCACCGCCCCGTCGACGCCGACGATCTCCACCTCGTGCCAGCCGCCATCGAGATCGACGGACAGGGCCTCGATCACCTCGTCGCCGCCGCCGTCGAAGGGGATCGGCTCGCGACCGTCGATGGCCAGGGTAGCCACGCCGGTGCCGGCAGCCCGGACGGCGAGCGACTCGGCGCGGAGCCAGCCGCGCAGCGTGCAGCCGGGGCTGAGCGCGGTGAGGCTGTCGAGGTCGCCGCGCGCGTCGGTGGTGGCGGGCGCGCAGCGGGTGGCCGCGAGGAACTCGGAGGCGTCGTCGATGCGATGTCGCGGCGCGAAGGCATCGAGCTGTCCGCCTGCCTCGAGCCGGGAGAGCAGCCAGGGGCCGTCGTAGCTTCCCACGAGCACCACCGGCGAGTTGGCGAATCCGGGGTGGGGGGCGAGGCCGGTGACCGGGGCCGGCACGCGGACGGCGAGGGTCGTCCACGTCTCGCCGCCGTCGCGACTGGTGAGCATCGAGCCGCCCGCGGTGGCAGCCACCACGGTGCCATCGTCGGCCACGGCGGCGGCGGCGAAGCTGTCTGCCTCGAGCAGGGTGGTGCGCGTCTCGCTGGCGAAGTCGTCGTCGCTGCGGCGCACGGCGGTGCCGGAGAAGAGGAGGAGGCGGGTTGGCGACCCTGCGGGCCAGCCCACCATCGCCACCGCCGCGCGCTCGTCGATCGCCACCGCCGTCGACCAGTCGTCGTCGCCGGGCTCGGTACACGTCACGGTGGTCGGGCGCGCCATCGCGACACAGGTGGCCGTCGTCGTGCGCACGGCGCTGGCCAGGCTGCCGCCGGCCCCGGTCGGCACGTCGGGCCGGCTGCTCCAGGTGCGGCCCTCGTCGCCGGTGCGCCACAGGCCACTCTCGGCGTGGGCCCACGCCACCCCGGGCGCTCCCTGCTCCAGGGCGAGGTTCTGGGTGAGCCCGTCGACACTGGTGGCGTCGAAGTGTTGCCCGCCGTCACCCGACACGAACAGCGAGTGGTTGGCCAGCGTCAGCACGCGCTGCGTGTCGCTGGGGAAAGCCACCACGTCCTGGATGTTGGACTCGCCGAGCCCGTGGGAGGGCGCAGCCCAGGTGAGGCCGCCGTCGGCGCTGCGCAGCACCCCAGCGCCGTAGCTGCCCACCAGCAAGCGCAGCCCGCCCCTTTCATCGTGGTCGATGGCGACGCCGCGGGTGAAGTCGGCCGCGAGCGCGGGGGCATGGTGCCAGCGGCCGTGGTCGATGGTCCAGATGCCGGTCCAGCCGGCCCAGGCCACGCGCGCGGAGTGGGTAGCCAGCGCCGTCACCGACTCGAAGACCGAGCTTGCACCACCGTCGCTGGCGTACTGGGTCTGCTCGGGCGCCGTCCGGTCGGTCCACGCGGCGCAGTCGATGGCAGTGGCGTGGGGCGCGCCGAGGCCGGTGCCGGCCAGGAGGGTGGTGCCGTGAATCGCGAGCGCCACCACCGCGTCGTAGTCGCCGTCGCCGGGAATCGTGCCGCATTGCGTCCACGTGCTCCCGTCCCAGCGCCAGGTCGCGCCGGACATCGTGCCCGCGAACACCGCGTTGCCGGCCGCCGCCGTGGCCGTGATGCCCTCGCCGAGGGCCGGGAGGGCCAGCCACTCGCGCGCCACGCGGACCGAGGCGATGCCCCCGGTGTCGATGGCGGTGGGGAGGACCCCGCGGCCGAGTCGCCACGAGGGGGCCTCGCTCTCCCGCGCGGGCACCTCGCCGGGCCGGAAGGCCCAGATGCCCGACTCGCCCACCAGCAAGAACTCGGGCCCCGCCGAGCCGATCTGGATCACGCTCCCCGGGTGAGGCTCGCTCGCCCAGGTGAGGCCATCGTCGCTCGACCACCAGTACCGGCTAGACCCGAGCACGGCCACGACGCCGTCGCTGGTGCGGGCGAGGCCCAGCGGGCTGTCGCCGGCGGGCGGGCCCCCGTGGTGGTACCAGGTGCGTCCCGCGTCGTCGCTGCGCATCAGCGCGGTAGCGTAGGGCTGCACCAGGGCGAACCAGGGCGCGCTGCCGTCGAGTTCCGGCGTGGGCGCCAGCGCGTTGACCTGCTGGTGCGGCACGTGCGCCAGCGCGAGCGAGACGAGGCCGAGCATCTAGCCTCGAGCCGCCTCGTACTCGGCGAGGGTGCCGATGTCGGTCCACTCGCCCTCGTGGACGATCCCGCGCACGCGCCCCTCGGGGACGAGCGCCCGGTAGGCGGTGCGCACGATGCAGGCCTCGCCCTCGGGCGGCACCAGGTCGAGCACGCCGCGGTCGAGCACGTGGATCCCGGTGAAGTGTAGCTCCGGGCTCGCCTCGCCCGCCACCCCGTCGATGCCGGTGACCACGCCGCCGCGGAGCCCCACCGGCGTGTGAACGCGGGACGACTGGCGGCGCAGCGCCATCACCGCCGGCGCGGGTGTTTGCCACAGCGCGGTGAGGTCGACGTCGGCGAGGATGTCGCCGTTGACCACGGCGAAGCGCTCGGCCAGCCATCGACGCGCGTTGCGCAGGCCCCCGCCTGTCCCGAGGATGGCCGGGTGCTCCACCACCACCGTCACGCCGTCCTTGCCCCGCGCCCACTCCACCACCTGCTCGGCGAGCCAGAAGGCGTTGACCACCACCTCGCGGTGCCCGTGAGCACGCACCTGGTCGAGCGCGTGGTCGAGCATCGGCCGGCCGCGCACCGGCAACAACGGCTTGGGCGTGTGCAGCGTGAGGGGGCGCAGGCGCGTGCCGAGCCCGGCGGCGAGGATGAAGGCGGTTGCAGCCACAGGCGCGCGGATAACCGGCCGCATGTCCACCATCCCCGCCATGCTCCGCGCCAAGATCGAGCGCGACCGCCACCGCCCCTACGCGCGCGTGAAAGAAAACGGCGCGTGGAGGCAGATGGACGGCGAGGACTGCGAGCGGAACGTGGCCGCCGCCGCCCGCTGGCTCGACGAGATCGGCATCGAGCCGGGCGACCGGGTGGCGATCCTCGGCCCGCCCCACCCCAGCTGGACGGCGCTCGACTTCGCCATCCTCTGCCGGGGAGCGATCACCGTGGGCGTCTACGCCACGCTCACGCCGGCGCAGGTGGGCTGGCAACTGCGACACTCGGGCGCGAAGGCCCTGTTTGTCGACAGTCCGGCGATGCTCGAGCGGCTGGCGGGCATCGAGGCCCCGGAGTTGCGTTTCCGCTCCACGTGGGACTGTCCCCACGCCGACGGCGACCGTGCCGAGCTGTGGGAACGGGCGGCGCAGGTGCAGCCCGGTCACCCGGCGGCCATCGTCTACACCTCGGGCACCACCGGCGACCCGAAGGGGGCAATCCTGACACACGGCGCGATCCACGCGGTGTCGGTGACCAGCCGCGAGGCGGTACCGCTCGAGCCCGGCGACCGGGCGGTGGTGTTCCTGCCACTCGCCCACTCCTTGCAGCGGGTGACGGTGTACCGCGGGCTCCTGGAGGAGGTGGAGGCGTGGTTTTGCCCCCGCATCGAGGACTTCCTCGACGTGGTGAAGGAAGCCCGCCCCAGCGTGCTGGCCTCGGTGCCGCGGATGCTGGAGAAGATCAAGGCCCGCATCGAGGGCGAGGTGTCGCGAGCCTCGCCTACCCGCCAGCGGGTGTTCGCCGCCGCCATGGCCGTGGGCCGGGAGCGCAGCCTGTGCCTGGAGTCTGGCCGGCCCTTGCCCTGGTGGCTGGCCACCCGCTGGGCCTTCTACGACAAGCTGGTGTACCGCAAGGTGCGCGCCTTCTTCGGCGGCGAGCTGCGCATGTTCGTGTGTGGCGGCGCCCGGCTCGACGCGGAGGTGGCGCGGTTTTTCCACGGTCTCGGCGTCGACGTGATGGAGGGCTGGGGCCTGACGGAGACCAGCGCGCCGGCCACCGTCAATCGCCTGGACGCCTTTCGCTTCGGCTCGGTCGGCAAGGCGCTCCCGGGGACGGACATCCGCATCGCCGAGGACGGCGAGGTGGAGGTGAAGGGGCCCGGGCTCTTCGTCGGGTACTGGAACAACCCCGCCGCCACGGCGGAGAGTTTCACCCCGGACGGGTATTGCCGGACGGGCGACGTGGGCACGCTCGATGCCGAGGGATTCCTGCGGATCACGGATCGAAAGAAGGAGATCCTCGTCACCGCCGGCGGGAAGAAGATCCCGCCGGTGAACATCGAGAAGCCGCTCGAGGGCGGTCCCGTGGGACAGGCGGTGGTCATCGGCGACGATCGTCCCTACCTCGTGGCCCTGTTTGCCCCCGATCCCGAGGTGCCGGTCGAGGGTCGCGACGCGCTGGTGCGGGCCCGGGTCGACGCGCTCAATGCCACGCTCGCGCCCTTCGAGCGCATCAAGAAGTGGGCGTGGCTACCGGAGCCGCTCGGCGTGGAGAACGGGACGCTCACGCCGACGATGAAGCTGAAGCGCAGGGTGATCGCGGCGAGGTATCGAGCGGTGATCGAGGGGTTGTACGACGGGTAGGCGGGCCGTCACGGGGGGCGATAGATGCCGTGACGTGGCGCTGCTCCTCGCCGTTCTTGTCCCAGCTTGCGATGACGGCGCTGAATGCGTGCCGGAGAGCCCCCCCGCCGCGTCGGAGTGTACGCGCGAACTGGACGGCCGGTTTGTCTGCGATGGTTGCGGGGAGACTTGGGTGTGCAACTACAGCCTCGTCAGCACCGAGCCGTCGGAGTGGAATCACAGCACCGTCAATTGCCGCTGCATTGACGACGACGGAGTATTTGACACCGCCGGCGGCCCCTGTGTTCTGGAGCGGTAACGCTATCGGGAGGCGCGCGGTCCTCTTTCCGATCCTCGTCGCGATGCTGTCCTGCGAGCCGGGCCCCGAGTGCGAGCACGATGAACCTTGGGAAACCTGCACCGAGGAGAAGTGGGGAGAGAGGAGGTGCAACTGGTGCGGCGTGAGCTGGACGTGCGAGCAGTACTACCCCGCAGTGGGCGGCTCGTCCTGGGTCACCTCACGTGACGAGTGCAGCTGCTACGACGAGAACGATCGCTACCGCGAGGACTGGGAGGGTTGCGCCTGGGAGGAGTAGCGGCGCCGCCGCCGTCCCGCCCTTGCCACCGCCGCTCGGGACCTACAGCCTACCACCTACAGTCTACAGCCTACAGCGCAGAGCCTACCCGAGCCACCGCCCCACCACATTCCCCGCCACCCGCGCCCGGTAGTCCCGGGTGGACCGGACGTCGTCGATGGGAACGATGCCCTCGCGCACCAGCCGCACCACCTCGCTGACCGGGGCCCCCGCCGCCAGGGCGTCCTCCGCCGCGCGCACGCGCAGGGGAACGGGTCCCACGGCGCCGAAGGCAAGCCGGGCCACGCCCTGCGACCGGCGCCCGCAGAAGATCACCTTGGAGATGGCCTGGGCCATGCGGGTGCCCACCTTGCGGAAGTGGGCCTCGCCCTCCACGTCGGGCAGGTAGATGGCGGTGAGGAGCTCGTCGGCCGCGAGCGCGGTCTGCTTGTAGCCTTGCCAGTAGTCCGCGGCGGCCACCCGGCGGGTGCCCCGGACACTCGACAGCTGGAAGTCGGCGTCGAGCGCCAGCCACACGGGCAGGGTGTCGCCGGCCGGGGAGCTGTTGCAGATGTTGCCGCCCACCGTTCCCCGGTTCTGGATTTGCACCGCGCCCACGGTGAGCGCGGACTCGCGCAGCACGGCCGGCACCCGGGGATCGCGCGCCACGTCGCTGTGGGTGGTGGTGGCGCCGATGCGCAGCTCGTTGCCGCGAACCTCGATCCCCCGGAGCCCGTGGCAGCCCCAGAGGTCGATGACCGCCGAGGGCCGCAGGACGCCAGCCTCGATGTAGACCATGACGTCGGTGCCGCCGGCGAGCACGGTGGCGTCGGGACGATCCGCGCGGGCCCGGAGCGCGTCGCGCAGCGTCTGGGGACGGATCACGGGGGCGGTGCAGGCGAGCATCAGGCCTCCCTCGCGATGGTGCGCACCACCGCGTCGACGATCTTCTGGTAGCCGGTGCAGCGACACAGGTTCCCGGCCAGAGCCACGCGCGCTTCTTCCCGCGTGGGATGCGGGTTGTCGTCGAGCAGCGCCGCCGCGGCCATGAGGAAGCCCGGGGTGCAGATGCCACACTGGGCGGCCCCGTGCTGGAGGAACGCGGACTGCACCGCGTGGACCACCGGCTGCGCCAGCCCCTCGACCGTCTGCACCTCGGCGCCCTCGACCTGGCACACCGGCACCAGGCAGCTCATCACCGGCTCGCCGTCGATGCGCACCGTGCAGGCCCCGCACTCGCCCTCGCCACAACCTTCCTTGGGTCCGGTGTAGCGAAACTCCTCGCGCAGCACGTCGAGGAGGCGCGACATGGACGCCGCCTCGGTCTGCACGTCTTTCCCATTACAACGGAAACGAATCATCGGGACTCCCCTCTAGTTTCCAGCGCCGCGAGCACGCGCTCCGGCGTCATGGGCAGCGCGTGGAGCGCGGCGCCGGTGGCGGCCTCGATGGCCTGGGCCACGGCGGCGGCGGGACAATCCATCGGGATCTCGCCGATGCCCTTGGCGCCGAAGGGCCCGCCGGCGAAGGGGATCTCCACCAGCTCGGTGACCATCTCCGGGGCGTCGAGCGCGGTGGGGATGATGTAGTTGGTGAGCCGGTCGTTGCGCATGCCGCCGCGACTGTCGAGCACCACCTCTTCTTGCGTGGCCCAGCCGAGGGCCTGGAGCGTGCCGCCCTCGATCTGTCCCGAGGCGAGCACGGGGTTGAGCGCGCGGCCCACGTCGGTGGCGGTCACCACGCGGTCGTAGATCACCTCGCCGGTGTCGGTGTCGACCCGCAGGTCGACGATGACACACGACCAGCCGTAGCAGGGGTAGGCGTCGCCCTGGTAGGTGTCCATGTCCCACTGGATTGTGGCGTCGACCTCGTAGGTTTCCACCACGCGCGCGGTGGCGCCGGGGCCGAGTTGCGACAGGAGGGCGTCGAAGCCGTGCTCGGCGCTCCTGGCCGTGGACTGCAGGTGACGCCGCAAGGAGCGCGCGGCGGCCAGGGCGGTGCCGCCCACCACCATCGCGGTGCGGCTGGCGACGGTGGGGCCCGAGTCGGGCACCTGGGCCGTGTCGTGAGGCAACATCTGCACGCGCGCGGTGTCGATGCCGAGCTCCTCGGCGACGATCTGGGGGAAGATGGTCTCGGTGCCCTGCCCGATGTCGGTGCTGGCGATGCCGACGTGTACGGTGCCGTCGCGCACCTCGAGGGCCACCTTGCCCTTGATCTTCGCCTCGCCGTTGCCGGTGAAGCCGCAGCCGTGCCAGGCCAGCGCGAGGCCTCGTCCCCGGGCCATGGCGGCGCCGGTCACCCCGGGGCGGATGGTCTTGTCGTCGACCGGCGCCTCGGCGGCGGCGAGCGCGCGGTCGAGCACCGCGAAGCCGCCGGGATCGTGCAGCATCTGGCCCGTGGCGGTGATGTCGCCCTCCTTGTAGAGGTTGCGACGGCGCAGTTCGAGGGGATCGAGGCCGAGGGTGCGGGCGACGCGGTCCATGTGACGCTCGGCGGCCCACTGGGCCTGCGGGGCGCCAAAGCCTCGGAAAGCCCCGTTGGGGGGCGTGTGGGTGGCCACGCACACCCCGTCGAGGGCCACCGCCTCGGCGCGGTAGGGGCCGGTCACGTGGAGGATGGCGCGGGAGAGGACCACGGTGGAGAGCGTGTGGTAGGCGCCGCCGTCCATCACGATCCGGGCCCCGAACTCGAGAATGTGTCCCTCGGGCGACACCAGCGTGTCGAGCTCGATGATCGAGGGGTGACGCTTGGTGGTGGCGCGCAGGTCCTCGTCGCGACGGTAGGTGATCTTGACGGGGCGCCCGGTGGCGCGGGCGAGCAGCACCGCGTGGCAGGCCAGCATCGAGGGGTACTCTTCCTTGCCGCCGAAGCCCCCGCCGGTGACGGCCTGGACCACGTTCACCCGATCGTCGCCGAGCATGCGCTTGACGGCCCGGTCGATGTAGTAGGGGCACTGCATCGAGCCCTGCACGGTGAAGCCGCCGTCGGCGCGGGGCAGGGCGAGCATGCTCATCGGCTCGATGTAGAGCTGCTCCTGGAGGCCGGTCTGGTAGCGGCCGCGCACGCGGATGCCCTGCCGTCCCCCGAGCGTGCCGCGGCGGATGGAGATCTTCTTGAAGACGTTGTCGTCACCGAAGATCTTGACGGCGTTGCCCTCGGCCAGCTCGGGGTCAAACAGCGCGGGCAGGTCGTCGTAGTCGACGATCACGGCGCGCGCGGCCGCCAGGGCCTGCTCGCGGGTGGGGGCCGCCACCAGCGCGAGGGGCTCGTGGACGTGGCGGGTGATGCCGTCGGCCAGCACCGGCTGGTCGTCGGTCATCAGGGTGACGATGTTGGTGGGCACGTCGGCCGCGGTCACCAGGGTGACGCCGGTCCAGTCGAAGGCCGGGTCGCGACGGAGGCCGAGGATGCGCGCGTGGGCGCGCGCGGAACGAACCGTGGCGCCGTAGAGGCAGCCGTCGGGACGCAGGTCGTCGGCGTAGAGCGACGAACCTACGATCTTCTCGAGGCCGTCGCGCCGAGGGGGCGAGGTGCCGATGCTCATGGCGGCGAAGGTATCGCGCGGCTGCCGCTTTTCAGCGCGATCGGAACCGGGTGAGAACGCGGTTACTGTCGAGGGGGATGGGCCGCCCCCGCCGCTCCGCGAGCGCGAGAGCGCCGGACACCTCGATCGGAACCTCGTTGTAGGCGCCCCACTCGTGAGTCATGGTGGCCTCCATCTTCTCGTCGAGCCAGTTGCTGGCCGCCTTGCGCATGGCCGGCTCGTCGCCTGCGAACAGGGCGAGGATGAAGCGCTTGAGCGGGAGGCCGAGGCCGGCGTCGCTGAGCTCCGCGCCCTGGGCGGCCGCGTTGACGCTGAGCGGCTCGCCGAGCACGGCGGCGGCCACCATGCGGGCGTTCTGGGCCGGGCCGGGCGGGGAGATGGCGGTGGCGATGAGAAAGGCGCGGGCGGTTTCCTCGGCGACGGCCGAGGGCGCGATGGCGACGGCCAGCCAGCCGCGGGTGCAGGCGAAGTCGGAGAAGCCCTGCGCCTTGGCGCGGCCCTCGCGCACGGCGCGCACCCACTCGTCCATCCGCGCGGAGGCCCGCGCGATCAGCTGGATCGCGTCGTCTTCGCGATCGGAAAGGCAGGCCGCGGAGGCGGATCGCACCAGGTGATTGACGACGCTGTGGTACTCGCCCACCGCGAGGTATCGCTGCTCGTACAGGTCGACGCGCATGAGCGCGCCCGCCAGTCGGTCGATCTCGTACTCGGGCCAGACTCCCATTGGACTCCAGCCTAACACGCAAAAAACGCTCGGAGCGAGGGGGTGGCCCTCAAGCGGCAGGGCCCGCAGCCGAGCGTGGCAAGATGACTCACCACACCCAGCGCGCGGAGGCGGCCATGTCGAGCCACATCCCGACCATCCTCGTGGCAGACCTCGACGCCGCCTACGTCGACGTGGCCGCGAAGCTGGTGGCCGAGCGCGGGTTCACGGTGGTACCGGCACGCGGGCTGGCGGCGGCACGGCTTGCGCTCGAGACTCATCACTTCGATGCGATCGTCGCAGATCTCGGGCTGGCTACCAGCGGAGGCGGCGACCTGCTCGACGAGGTGCGGAAGCGCGACCTCGACGTGCCGGTGCTCCTCATGACGGGCGAGCCGGTGCTGCACACCGCGGTGCTCGCGGTGGAAGAGGGCGCGGCGGCGTACCTCGTGAAGCCGCTGCGGCGGCACTCCCTGTTCCCGGCGCTCGACCGGGCACTGCGTCTCGGCGCCCTGTCTCGGCTCAAGCGGGAAGCGCTCGAACTGCTGGGTGACCACGACCACTCGGTTGGTGATCGTGGTGCCTTGAAGGTTCGTTTCGAGCGGGCGCTAGAGACCGTTGCCCCCGCTTGGCAACCGGTGGTGGACGCCGAGGCGCGGAGAGTCATCGGGTACGAGGCGCTCTTGCGCTCGCAGGAGCCCACGCTGCCGAACCCAGGATCGGTGGTGGCGGCCGCGGAGCGACTCGGCCGCGTGCTCGACGTGGGGCGCGCCCTGCGACGCCGAGTGGCGGGCGAGGCGAGCCTCTTGCCCGCCGACGCGATGATCTTCATCAACCTGCACCCGCGCGACCTTGCGGACCCCGATCTCCTCGACACCGGCTCGCCCTTCGGCGCCCTCGCTCACCGCGTCGTGCTCGAGGTCACCGAGCGGGCGACGCTGGACTCGGTGGACGATGTCAAGACTCACGTGTCGCGCCTGCGTGGCCTCGGATTTCGCCTGGCCGTCGACGACCTGGGGGCAGGCTACGCCGGGCTCAACAGCGTGGTGCAGCTCGAACCGGAGGTGGTGAAGCTCGACTTGGGGCTCGTTCGAGGCCTCGACCATGACGCTACCCGCCGCCGCGTCGTGGGATCCATGGTCGAGCTCGCATCGAGGCTCGGCATGCAGGCGGTCGGGGAGGGCGTGGAGACGGCCGGCGAGTCCGGGGCGCTGCTCGAACTCGGCTGTCACTGGCAGCAGGGCTTCTTTTTCGGTCGCCCGGGTCGCGCGGGGGCGCCGGCGCGGTTCGGGTAGGGGCGCGGGGCCAACTATGCCCCGGTAGATGCGACAAGTCGCCGGCTATGTCCCCGCCGATGCGACTTGGCTCGCCGGTGGCGCGAAGCCAGCGGGGGACCGGCACGGGTGAAGGCTCAGGATTCGCTGATGGGCTCGTCGCTTGGGCCCCGGGGGAGCGCGGCAACGGCGTTCTTGTCGCAAATCCGG